>NZ_JBKVQF010000012.1:0-107560 GCF_046969025.1 Waltera sp.
ACCAGATCATGGTGCTCATTATATTCATGGTGCACTTCAAAGCCATCCGGGAATTTTTCCCGGATGCTTCTTCCATAGGCATCATACTCCCACTCTTTCCGGCTGCCCAGGCGGCTGATTTCTCCCACCTTTAAGTTGTCATCCGAATACTGATAGGTCTGAAACGAACCATCCTCATAAATTACCCGTTCCTTCAGGAACCGGTTGTTGTATTCATAGATCTCCGTCTTGCCCGTTTCGCTGTAATAAATGGTATTCCTGTGATGAATATCATCATAAGTAAAGGTCTGGTACACACCGCTTGAAAAATTCTGACGGGTGATCCGGCCCTTCACATCATACTCATTCTCCAGATAACAACTTCCGTTCTGATCCGTAACGGAAGAAATATGTCCGTTTTCATCATATTCGTAGTGGGTAATCCCCTCGTCCGTATGCACCACATCCACCAGAAGATCGCCCTCATAGCGATACTGGGTCCTGCGTCCGATCTCATCCGTAATCTGCAGAATACGCCCACCCCGGCACTCTACCTGAAGTACATTGCCCAAGGGCGTAACGATCCGTTCCAGCCCCTCTTCTCCATAGGCAAAGCTTAAGCGCTGCTGATTTGGATATTCCACAGACTGAAGCAGTCCTCTGGCATCATAAACACTCAGGGTATGGTCCACCACATCCGTAAGCACATACCGCTCCTGTCCGGTTATCTCTGCCTCCTGTACTTCCATCAGGAATCTGGATGCTCCCTTGCTCTGGTTCACCCAACGGCCATCCTGCTCCTCGTAGCACACAGAATGACCCGTGATGGTCTCCAGATGAACCCGGGTATGCTCCACATCCCTTGTATCCCGATATATCCTGCTGGCATATGGGAATTTCCATCCCAGCCCCAGTACAGAGACCGTATTATTGGTAGAATAATAGGACCGTTCCAGTTTCAGGGCAAAGGGCACGCTGGCCAGCAGGAAATCCGTAGCCTGAATGACATAGATTCCCGTGACTGCGTCCACAGGATCGCTGATAAAAGCGTCCAGTCCATTAAAGAAAAGATTCTGGATAAGGCTGCTCTTCAGATCAAAGTCCTGTTCACTCAGAGCAGAACCCACCCCATCTATGCCGGTGTCAATAAAACCGCCCAGAAATGTCTTAATGAGATGGTTTCCGAAGGAACATCCTTCAATACCTAATTTACTCAATAGTCCGTCACGGATGCCACTGCCGGTACTGCCCTGTGCAAATCCTATCCCGATATTCCATAGTGTCCTGGCAGGATTGATCTCTCCTGTCCGTGCCAGATCATCAAAAATACCATCCAGGACATTTCCCCCTATCTGCATGACTGCCTTCAGACATTTTGCTTCCTTAGCAAGATGTATGAATTTTTTTGCTGTCATCAATTTATTAAATGCACTACCTATTGCACAGCCGGATACAACACCGAAGGCAATCTCCGTACCCGCTCTCACCAGTTCATACAGGAGCTCGTTTCCACCGAATACGTCATCCCGCATGAAATTGTGTCCCTGACTTAAATCACCGCTTTGGGCCTTTTTGTAATTGTCTATTCCTTCTCCCACATCTGCTACAGCATATGCAGCCGTAGCTGCTCCCAACACCACGGTTGCAATAATAACTGCCGCAGCACCGCCGGTGGCTGCGGTCAGTGCTACCGCTACCGCCACAGTTGCAACTGTGGCAGCCACTTTTACGATCCCTTTCAGAATACTGGTTCTGCCTTCCTCGAATTTCTCCACCAGTTCATTGCTGACATCTTCATTGATATTTTTTCTGTTGGTCTCATCATTTGCTGTTACAGATGATCTGAGTTCTTCCAGAGACGGATTTGCAGCAGGCGACCGGTCCGATGCATCCATCTTTACAAAGGCTGCTATAATCCGTGCCTCATCCGTTAAGTTGATCTGAGAACCGTTCCCTCCGACCTGAACCGTCAGTTCCTCCGCCTCCAGCACCATTTGTCTGGAAGCCTGTCCGTCTTCCTCTGCAGGATCGCCCACAATCAGGTTCTTTTCCGCATGAAGACAAATCTTCTTCCCTGTGATAAGGGCATTTCCATCCGTATCCAAATAGACACAGGTCTGCTTTTCCTGATCGGCAGATACGATAGCCTTAGATGGAGTCATCAAAAGTTCCGCACCATTTACATTGGAAAAAGATTTGTTGTCCGGTATCTGTGCATAACCGGATGCGGAGGAACCGCCGGATGTCCGGATGGCATGAACTGCAATAGCATCTTTCTCATCATCCCCGGGGAAGTAAATATGTACCTGACTTCCCACCTCCGGCATACAGTAGATAAAGCTGCTCTCGATCGCATAAGTAAAGTATTTTACATTAGGGGAATTATCATATTCCGGATCAATATGGAAATGCACCCTGACACAATTTCCCGAACGCTCTTTTACCGTAGCGGGGATGCTCATACCGAAAATATGAGGATTCTTTTCAGGGGCACATAACACACCCTTTCTCCGGCTCAGTTCATAAGTCCGTACAAGTTCTCCTTCTACCGTCTGATACTGTATCCTTGTGACAATGGCACTGATCCCCCGGAAGCGTACCTTCTGTGCCAGACAGAAATCCTGCCTGGCAGTCACTTTCCATTTAAGGGTTTCCTGCGGAAGGATTTTCTGTTCTCTGCCCAGACGATAATACTGGTCCATATCCTTGATCTCTGTAAACTCTTCATCGCTCAGGACATATTCTTCCCCCAGATCCGGAATTCCAAAATAGGCCCGTCCATGCGCCGCACGGCAGTCCGGTACCATAAAGGTATGAAAATGACTGGCAAGACGCACGAGGAAATTCCAGTCGCTCTCCTCATACTGAAGCAGGAAATCAGGAATCACAGCTCCTTTGGTAGCACAGTCCAGAATTTCCGCATCCTTCTGATTCTTAAGGACCTTGTCCATAACCTGCCTGTATGTTGTGTCTAAGTTCAGAAAGCTCTGGCTTACCGGTGCAAGCCCCCATTCCATGGTATAAGAAGCTGCTTCCAGCTGCAAAAGGTGCAGGCTGCGATCCTGCTCCATTTTAGCGTCTGTAATCTTTCCGGCATATAAAAGCCCATCAGCCTCCGCCTTATATACCTCTATATCATCCCCATCCCCAATACCATGAATGAGAGCTTCTATCTTTTCTTCTTCCACCAGAAGTAACAGCCTTAATGTGACATGGTCATTAAATGACGCATTCATTTCAAATGCTTCTACTCCAACCGCACCTTCAAAGGGAAGTCGAATGAAAAGACCCTGATAAGCAAGCTCCATACCTTTTTCCTCCTATTCCGGCTGTCCCGAAAGCAAGATCGTTACACATCCTCCGTAACTGCACATGATACTGCATCTGCGCAACAGCAACGGTTCCCCATTAATAAATACCTTTTCATGCCCTTCCAGCCATTCTCCGTCCGCGGGGAACTGGGCCTTGCACTCACCAACAAAATCTGAACTCATTTCTTCCAGCTTTTCTTCTTCGGTCTTTTCTTTCTTTTTCATCCCTAATAGTTTTTTTGCAAGACCGATCCCTGCTTTTATGATTGTTACACGCTCATTCCATTTCTTTGTGAAATAGCCCACCACATCGTCCCGCCAGTCTTTTTTGGATTCTATGATGGCGTTGGTTTTTTCAATCTCCGCCTGAACATCAGGGTTCTCCCTGCTGTGGCATCCACCGAAGTTAATGATATTTGTATTCAGAATCATATCTTTTACCGTCATCTGCGGTATCTGGTGCGTCAGTACCCCATGGGTAGCATCCAGTGCCAGATAGCTTTCACGCATACCAAAAGGGCACTCGATCCGGGCACAATGTACCACATAAGCGGTGTCATTTACACGGCTGTCACGAAGTTCCTGTTTTTTGGCCTCCACCGCTTCCGCTGCCGCCTGCGCCCCCGCTGCCGCAGCTTCATAGTTCTCATTTGCCGCTGTCTCAGCCACTTGTGCATCGCTTAATTCCTGTAACGTTGCCTCCCACTCTTCCACACTGATTTCACTGTTCATATACTTTTTCTCTGCCAGACATACCGCTTCATCGGCGGCAGCAACTCTTTCCCCAGCCGCCGTAACAGCATCCCGCGCTGTGAAGAAATTCTCATAGGCAGTATTCTGTGCATCCTCCAGTTCTCCCAGACTTGGCTGTATCTCACTCATTTACTGCACCTCCACTTCTTCAAAGTGTATTCCCATCGGCCTGCGCCGCAGCAGGCTCTCTGCCAGAGGCAGACTGACAATCGGATCCTTTCTCTGGTTCCCTTTCAGCAGGAACAGGTTATGCTGTCCAATTTTCCCGCTGTCTAAAACCAGACGCTTTACCGTCCCGTTGGGATAATATTCCGTCTGACTTCCCACCGCATCCAGCTGATCCATTAACGTATGTACATACCGGTACTGCCGGGAACTCTCCTTGTGGATTAGAACTACCTCCTGGAAGAACAATCCCGGTTCATACGCATCCAGAATATTCCGGAATCTTCTGGAGAACATGGTTACCGGATGCTGTAGAAAATCCCATCTGGCCTCGTTGCCATCCCCTGCCAGATACAATGCCACAACACTGTCCAACTGGCTGCTGTCCTCTTTAGAAAACACATGACGGCTCCCATTGATATCAAAATCACGATACTGAATAGATCCCGGCAGATTTTTGTCCTGCGTAATAAAGAAATACCTCATGATTCTTCCTCCCTGTCCAGACGGATTACCTGAAGCTGCTCTGCACTGATTTCCAGAAACGGAACACTTTCTGCGGGGAACACAGCGGCAGTAAGTTCAGCTCCGGCAAAAGATGTCTGTTCAAACGTGCACTCCCGAAAATCTGCCCCCCACAGATTACACCCTTCAAAGCTGCATCCCGTCAGTCTGGTTCCGGGGAAACGGCTTCCTTCCAGATTGCAGTTCTGAAATACAATGTTTTGTACGGTGCTTTCCTCAAACGTAATAAAGCGCATATCCATGTCCCGGATCGTTCTGTCTGCATAGGTGCCTTTATACCAATAACTGAACACCATCTTTTCCGGCTCTCTGGCTGCCTTTGACAGTTCGGTCTTCCAGACGCCGGGATCCTTTTCCACCCGGTCCGTCTGAACCAGTATTTCGGTCTGATCACGATATTCCCCCCACCTCAGGACCCAATAGGGAGAACGGGTAACAGGCTCAAAGATTCCCTTTTTCTCCCAGTCCCGCAGACGATAGCGAAGCACCTGACAGATCATATTGTCCATAATGGTCAGTTCATCAAACAGCAGATTCTGAATGTCATATTCATTGACAGAGACACCATATCCCTGATTGGCACAAACTAACTCATTCCAAAGTTCATCCAAAGGTGTAAGCAATTCCTTTACATCCACATACACCTCAACCGGTTCCTTATCCATATACCAGCTCATATCGAGACCGTGAAGCTGAACCCGATAGTTTCTGTTGATCGTATCTGACTTCAACAGAGAAAAATACAAAAAACATACATACTCCTTTCCCTGTTTTTCCATCTGCTCTCCCAGAAGCTTCATGGCTTTTTCTACCACAGCCTCCCAATCCTCGGCATGTTCCAGAACAGAATCCCCCATATGGCTGCGGAATGCTGCTATTTTTCTCGATACCGCTTCTCTGTAATTCTGCAAAGCCGTTTCTCTGTCCATCTGTCTCTCCTTCAAAACATGTTAATCCACGATTACTTCTGTTCCCTGCATAATAACGTTGCCTTTGCTGGATACAATCTGTCCGCCGCTCAGACTATGCATAATAAATTGTTCCGATACATGAAGCGTCACCTGCTCCTCCGCATGAATCGCAATCTCTTCCTGTGCCATTGCCTTCACCATAGACTGAGATTGTATTTTGACCTTTCCATCCGTCTGAATTGTCACTGCGGATGCTGCTTTTCCACAGGAAAGCTTTATATACCCCGGGGCCAGTGCAAGCTCCTGCCCGGATTTGGTGCGCAGATACCGGTTGTCCGGATCGCTCATCCGATCTTCTCCACTCTGCGGTGCATCGTAATTACTTACAGCACTCAGTGCAATTGCCTCAGATTCTGCCTTGGAAGGAAAATATATCCGCACATCATCTCCCACCTCCGGCATGCAATACCATCCGCTGCCATCTGAGGATGCAGACAGGGTGGAATAGGGGAACCAGTACAATGCACGTTTCCTGCTGTTTCCATCAATTGCCATTGCTACCTGCACTTTTGTACCTGATACGTTCACCACATTGCCATTCAGCGCTACCCCGATCAAATGCATGGGATAGATCACAGGCCTTGTAAGCCCCTTTGCACTTTGTAATTTATAAGTTCCCTGCATCTCCTGATCTTCAAAGGAATATCTGCATGCATAAACCACAAAAGGATTTCCCTGTATCCGGACCGGATCAAAGATTCCCATAAGCTGTTCTGAAACGACCGTATAGCGGGTAAAATCCGATGCATGCACCTCTCTGCCGTTTGCCTTCAGCTCATAATATCCGTCCATATCCTTTTCCATATCCAGAATATGACAGGGAAATGCTGACTCCATAAGCTCCGGAACTCCCGCATATAATTTTAAGCCGGGCTGTCGGCAGTCCGGAGTGATCATAATACCTTCCCTGGAAAGCACTCTCTGCAGGAATTCCCAATCCGTCTCCTCATACTGAACGATCAGACTTCCAACCGCCTTTCCCGCAGCAGCATAGATCAGATCAGCATCCTTATAATTTGCCAGTATTTCCTGTGCTAACTCCTGAAAAGTCATCTTAGCGTTCTGGAAAGAACGGGAATGTTTCTCCCGATCCATAAGCCAGCTGCGGCTCTTTCCTTCTATTCGTACAGTCTTCACCTGACCGCTTTCCGTTATCTGAATATCCGTCAGGATGCCGGAGAACAGGATCTTCCTGCCTTCTCCTTCGCGCAGAAGTACTTCAAGATCCTGACAATCTGAGATTTCAAATACAAACTCTTCTTCTGTCACACGGGCAAGGATCACCAGCGTACTATGCTCTCCTGCCCGGGATTCTATTTCACACTCCAACACCTCTGCCAGATCCAGCCCGTTTACTTCTATATCATGCAAACTGTACATAATATCCCTCCGCTAATTGTTGATAATCATAGCAGCATCGATTTTCACTGTTTCGTCTGTTACGGTAATATTTCCCCCCGCATCATTGATAAACTGTATCCGGGATCCCGCTGTCACACTCATCATTCCATCCGTGCTGAAACACACTGCCTCCGCCGCGCTGATTTCAATGTCATCATCGGTAACAATTTCGGCGTTTCCATCATTTGTCAGAGTGACAGTTCCTTTATTTCCGCCAACGGCCAGTTGTATTCCGCCTTCTATAAACCGGACAGCCTTTCCATCCGGCATGGTAATATCCTTCAGATCAGGCCTGCTCATCGGACTGTCAGATGCAGGCGACGAATCTCCCTGAATATTTGCAATCGCATAGCTTTCCTTCTCATCTGCGGTGGGGAAGAAAATCCTTACCTGATCCCCCGGTCTGGGCATGCAATACCATCCACTTCCATCCGGAGATGCTGCCACTGTAGAAAAGGGGAAAAAATACTTTTTCCTGTAATTTGCCAAAGCATCCGTCTCTAATTGTGCCTGAAGCCGATTCCTGCTGGCGGCCGTAACCACCCCGTTTATGGATACTCCACCGAGGAACGGATTGTAATATTTCAGTTTCCTCAGTCCCTCTGCAAAATACAGATAATATCTGCTGACAAAAAGTCCCTGCCGGAAAAATCTTTCGATTTTTCCGATATACAGTTCTTTCCCTTTGAAAAGCACTTTTTCTCCCAATGGAAGAATGTCATATGTCTCTATCTGATAGCAGATCTGCCCTTTCAGTCCTTTTTTTGTCTCTCTGGGCGCAGCATTACGATGCAGAACATAGGGAAGCAGATCCCAGTCTGCATCCTCCTCTGTATCCATCAATCCTACTCTCAGATAAATCCCCGGTTCATTGCCTGCAATATACGCACTGGCACCATACGCGGAAAGAACACGGTTCAGAAATTCCCAATCCGTTTCCTGATACTGCACCATAATCTGCCCTAATGCCTTATCTTCTATGGAGAACAGAATCTGACTTTGCGAATAAGGCTCCAATATCTTTTGAATTAACTGGTGGGAGGTCATGGCTACGTCCTGAAAAGATCGGTTCCTTACTGTAAGATCCATCTGATAGCTTTCCGTCAGTGCCTCCAGATGCAGCACACACCTTCCTCCCTGAGCCTTTACTTCCATACAGGTCACCGTGCCGTAAAACAACGGTTTTATGGTCTCTCCGAGCATTACAAATAATCCGATATGACCATCTTCCTCGTACAGAAGATAATCCTTCAGTTCCTCCTGCGTCTCTGCATCTGCGGAAAGAAATCCGTGCTTCCCGGGATTTTCACTGATGCAGCATGTCAAAACCGACAGACGCGTACTTCCCAGTATCAGAAAAAGACTCCCATAGGTAATCGCATCCATACGCTGCTCCCTCCCTTCTAACGGTTCATTTCCTCAATCACATGCACCATTGCCTCCAGCAACAGTCCCATGCCTTTTTGCTCTTCCTCCGGGCAATTCAGGTTTCCCGCATATATCCTGCCGCCTTTTTTCAACCGAAAGACGATGTTAAAAAGACGTCCTCTGGATGTAGGCGCCGTATAGCAGAAATATTCCATATTTCCTACCACCGCCTTTTTCCCGGGCTTAATATATATGTGCATATCCTTCATGGCTTCTTTGGTCTGCTCGATCCATTTATTCAGAGGCATCTTCACTTTTGTGCAAGGTGCATCAGATACATTAAAAACAACCTTGCGTGCATTGCTTGCCAAAAGAATCATTCCGGCTTCATTTTGCTCCACATCATAGAAATTTTTAATAAAAGGAACCGTCAACCGTCCTTCCAACAGGTCCTTCGGTTCAAACTCCAGCAACAATGTATAGAGATACTGTCGTCCGCTTCGTATCCCCTCTATCATCTCCTCCAGCGTATAAGTAATCCGCTCCCTGGGATCATACTGTTTCCGCAGGCGTTCTCTTTCCTCCTGTTCTTCCCGTTCCCGCTGCTCTCTGATAAACCGTGCTATGGACAAATCCATTTCGTTTTCCATGCCTGCCGCCTCCTTTTCCCTCACACCGTTAAAGCATGAGCAATGTTCCCTCTTTCTTTCGGGTCTGTCCGGGAATCTCTTCCCTTCCGCCCGCTTCACCCAGAATTCTCTTCAATGCGCCATACATCTGCATATTTGTGTATTCCTTATTCTGCCCCAGCCTTGCATGAAGATAGGCACGGACCGCCTCATAAGGCATGGCTTCCTTCCTTTGCAGACATTGGAGACAGAATGCACAATCCCACGGATCTGTCACAGCATACTTTAATAATTCTCTTGCAAAACTCTTTAAAATCTGCGGCCAGATGCCGGGATGATCCAGTGCGGCATAAGGCACGTAAATACGATTCACCGTATCAAATTCGGTCTCGTAATCATAAAAGTCCACATAGTCTGAGCGAAGTCTTGCTCCCGCCTGAAGTTTAAACCGTGCCAGCTCCAGTTCCTGTTCTGCATCCGGCTCCTGTTCATCCACAATGATTTGTGACAAATACTCTTCACCGCCGCTGCCGATGGTCTTATCCCAGAAATGTACCTTTACATATGCCATTTTTCCTTCTGCTTTACACGTAACAGGATATGGTCTCTCCAGAAAATAGGGCACACCTTTGTAACACAATATTCCCGGCAGAAGAATCATCCCTGTCTCCGTTCCCGTAATGTCACATCCATACAGAATTCCATCGCTGTAATTCTGATACTGCAATCCAAACAGGCTTCTGGGAAAATCCCTGAGATTTTCCAACATCTCTTTTTTTAAAAGTCTTTTGGGTTCAAACACAGGATAAATATTCTGAAACATTTTCTCTCCCTTCAGCAGATCGCGATCTCCCCGATCCGCATCGTCTCCTCTACTCCGATTATCCCGAAATGATATTCATAAAAGATTTCCACCCGATACCGGATGTCCAGAAACGTATCGATCAGGAATCGGATCCTCTGCTCCAGGTTCCGCTCTCTCTTCCATCCGGTATAGATCAGAATCTCATCCGGATAGGCGTTGTTGTGATAGACGATGCTATCCGCCACCAGACCATGAACCATATCCAGAAAAACCGGCAGGACACTGCCTGTCCGGAAGCTGTTCAGCCATCCGCCCAGCAATATCTCCTGCTCTTTGCTGCTCATTGACCGGAATACGTTTCCTGCTATTTCTCCGAAGTTTCCGTCCAGAATCTCTTTTGCAAGAAGTCTCTTGTGGTAATCTTCCCTTGTCATGCCCATCCTGATATCATTCTGTGCCAGCATATGCAGGCATAAATTTGTCAGACTTTCCCGCAGTGAGGGGAACTCTGCCTCATCCGGTGGAAACATTTCACAGAATATGTCATAAAAGCGATAATAGGTATTCACCTCTATGTTGATGTCTTCCGGCTGCTCCTCTTCTCCCAGCCAGGTCTGGTTGAGACAGGGCAGGGACAGTTCCATATACCCGCTGCCCTGTGGCGCATGGACAAACCGAAGTCTCTCTTCCGGAATCTGTTCCTTTTTCGCTTCCAATAGTACTTCCCAGAGGTACCTCATACCAATATTCCCCCACAGTCATATTCCGGATAGATCCGCTGTACCTCAGATACCAGAAAACTCAGAATATCTCTCTGCAGCCACCTCTCCTGTTTTCCCGGTTGGAAATAGAGAACCAGTTTCTTCTGCGTTGATCTGAGCCGGATCTCATCCGGAATAAAGCAGTTCACCGCGTATGTCTCCCTATTGCCCGGAAAGTCGTCCTCTACCTGACAGTCCTGATAACGTACATAATCCTCCAGCCCGAATCCCTTTATGAAATGCGCCAGCTCTGTTTTGGTCCTGATCTGCTGGTTCCACTTTCTCTGGTATTTCTCTGCAAAGTTTTCTTCCCGGCCGTTTCCCATGATGGGAAAGGTATAGCGGTCTATCTTCTGCTCCTGGGAAGAACGGATCTGATAGATCCCCCATTTTTTTGCTTCACCGGTTTTGCATACGATTCTTAATCTTTCCCCTTCCTGACTGACACTCTGCACATTCCTGTCATCCTCCACCAGATATGCATGATTTATTCCATGCTTCTTCAGGGAAACGCTGTGTTCATAATTCTGATGGTCTCCGCAGGGTATGGGGAAACCGATGCTGTCCAGCTCAAGTCTCTGAATATTCCATACCGGAATGACATCTTCTTGAATCATACTGCTGTATTCTCCAAACTGGATGGTTACCCGCCTGATTTTCTCTTTGCCGGTAATTCCTTCCGGGAGCCCGGTCACGATCATGTCCGCCATCTTATACAGATAGGGTGCATTGGCGGTCTGCCAGGGTATGCCGTTTCTGGTAAACAACAGATACAGGTATTCTATTTTTTTCAGATACTCCCGATTTTCCCGCAGACGGATCTCCACCTTCCATTCCTTCTCCGGTTCTTCGGTCTCGATGACGCCTTCAAACACAGGCTGCAATGCCAGCAGTTTCTGCTGTTCCAGAAAATCGCAGCGTAACATGACTTTCATCAGCCGGAACGCTCCCTCTTCTTCCACCGCCCGCAGAATTTCCTTCATATCATACAGTTTTTCTGCCAGATCACTTTCATCCATTGGTGACAGCAGATGGTGGGAGGCATCGAAAAATTCCCTCTCCACAATGCCTGTCTTTACATAATAGCGGTTTTTGTCATAGTCCAATTCTTCTTTGATGCGGCGCTCCAATCCCTCGTACATCTCCCGATTCGTGTCATACAGGGATAAAAAGACTCCTTCCATCAGATTCTTGAAGATCACCCTTTCTTCCAGACTGCTTATGGATTGTATCTCCTTCTGGATTATCTCTTTCATTACGTCCATGCCGTCTTCCTGACCTGACCACCCCATAATGCACACCTACTTCCTTCCGTCAAAGAAATTCAGTTCCCAGGTATCGTCTTCAAAATCGAAGAAGGTTTCTGCACCTTTATATAGTTCCTCTTGATCTCTCAGGATGGGCAGCACCACAAATCCCCAACGTTCCTTGGAAACCCATACAAAGAACTTCATCTCTCCCTCTAAAATGATATCTGTTTCTTCCTGAATCACCGTACCCGCATAATCCTCGTCGATCTCCTTCTGGGTAGTCTTCTCAAATTTAGAAGTGTCATAGGCAAAATGGTATGTCCTGAGCCATTCCCCCTGTTCATCATTAAGATACAGATCCAATTGATTTCCGATGTGGAAACGGGAAATGTATCCGATCACATTCTGCGTATCCTGACTCTTAATCAGGGTTTTCTCTTCCTTTTCATGGGTATACGCCATAATCTCATAGGGCAGGCTGCCTACTCTATAGTTCTCGTTTACCTTCATGTATCCCAGCTTGCAGTTCATAAAGTAAGCAAGTGCTCCCTCCAGACAGCACATTTTCAGTTCCGTCCCTGCATCGTCCCGCCGGACACCCTGTATCCGCTTTCCCGGAACATACTGTTTGAGCGCTTCCAGAAACAGTCTCGATTTGCAGGACTGCCCCGTCAGCTTGATCATCTCATATTCCGCAAGCTGTCCTTTTTCAAATTTCTGATCGAGAAAACGCTCCATCAGTCCATATATTTCCGGTCTCAATAGTTCCTCTATTTCATGTAAATACAGACAGATTTCCAAAGGTCCGGAAATCGTTTCCAGCTGCTCTGCAGCGGATCCGCCATCTCCTTTTCCACAGAAGGAAAGCTTCCATTTATCTAAGAAGAGATCCTCTCCCTTATTCGTGGATATTTTCAGCCTGTAACAGAATCCAGCTTGAAAAAACAGCTTTTTCACCTGTTCTGCCAGTTCAAAAAGGTAGTAGTAATTATTCTTGACGTAGAAATACTGCTCCCTGCTCCTGCCCTCATACTCCTTAAACCGGGTAGGCAGCCACTTTTCTGCCTGAAGGTATCGTCTCTCCAGTTCCTCGTAAGCGGATTTGCCTTCCTCTGCGCCCCCTATGAATAAGGCTTCTTTCGTCTGAAATCCCAGTTCTTCCGTCAGACGCAGCTTTAAAAGCTGAAGAATACGGTAGGTCAGGTTATTTCCGCCCAGATTTGTGTCGCCGTTTTCATAGCGTGTTTCCAGATCAATGATATAGGACACCCTGTTATTCTCAATCCGGAACCGCCCGGAAGTTAAATCTGTGGTTCCGCCGCCACAGTCAATCACAAGGGCGTGATACCATCTGCGTTCCTCATATGCCTTTGCCCGGATCATGCTGTGAATGCTGTGGAACAATACGGCCATTCCCTCGTCCAGCTCGCAGTTCACGGTATATTCCGGAAGCAGTTCCTTGAACACCCGCCGGAACTTCTCTTTCTGCCGGATCGGTGCCAATAGCTGAATATTGGTAAAGCTGCACTTAAACTGCTGACGCGCCATTTCCAGAAGATGATCCAGATAGGCACGGAGCATCTCTTTTCTCGGAAACTGGTATTTATATCCACTCTTTAATATGACGCTCTCCACCCGGTCTGCATCGCTGATCCACCGCTTGATATCATAAAATACAGCTGCATCCTCATCCCGATAGTTCTGCCTGTTCATCTCCTGTGCATCATAGCCAAACAAAAATTCCGTTTCTCCGCCCGCTTTTTCCTGCACACCGATCACACTGGGAATAATCGTTTTTCCCTTCGCCGTCGCGATCCGCATACTTCCATCCGACAGACAGATTCCCATGGTGGTATTGGAGCTTCCAAAGTCGATCACCAGCGGCAGATCGGCCTGGGGAATCTGTCTTTCCTGAACATCCAGAAGCGGAATGCGAACAGCCTCCGTATGTCCGGGCGTGAAGACATGATTTCCGTAATAACAGTCATACAGAAATTCCGAGATTGCTTCATTCGGGAAATACAGAATGGAATACTGATGCTTCTCCAACGGACATACCGGCATCCCTTTTCCCTTAAACAGATACGCCACATCCTCTATTTCCTCTATGTAGAAACAGGTATATATTTTAAATGCCTCATCCACCAGCAGGAGATTTCCGGCGAAAAGCTTTTCCTCAGATTTGATCCGGTAGCCGTCCAGTTCATTCATTTCCGTATCATGGAAAATCGTAATGGTACCGGGTATATCCACTTCCGGAGTCTCCAGAAAACGGATGACCTGATGCTTCAAAAACTCCTGTATGCGTTCCATTCCGCCTTCACAGAATTCTCTGATATGTCGGTATTCCTTCTGTCCCCTGAACCGCATAATCAAACGGATCAGCCCATCCTTGTCGTCATTTTTGGCAGAAGAAACCACCAGACGCTCTTTTCTGCATATTTCACGCAGGTGAAATGTCGTCATCTTTTCCAGTTCACTCTGTCTGTAGGTATGTTTCTCCGTCACTCCCTGACTGGGATTCAGGGTATAAGTATACCGGCTCATGCTTTCTCCCATCTGTTTCCCCTTCCACACATCCTTATTCTGATTTCTGCTTCTCCGCCTCTGCCGCCTGCGCTTCCTTTGCTGCAATTCCGGCCTGGGCAGCTTCCATCTTTTTATCAATTCCGTCGGCCAGCTCCGTCAGACCCAGCTGCTTATAGGAGGCCTGGGCCACACGATAAAAGGTAATGGCACTTTCATAACTGCCTTGGGCCAACAGTTCATTTCCCTGATTCTCCATATTTATGGCGTTCTGCTGGTCATTTGTCTTCTGATCCTGATCCAGTGCCCGGCTGACCGCCTCTGCTTCGATCTGTTCCTGCAGGCGTTTCTCCGCCGCTAACTGTTCCTTTTCCAGCGTTTCTTCCGCTGCCATCTGTAACTCCAGTGCTTCCTTCTTTCCATCCATGAAGTAAAGCGCTGCAGCCTTTTCCTTTGCTTCCTGATAGAGTGCAATGGCGCCTGTCAGATTGTCATACTCCTCTTTTCTCTCTCCCTGAGCAATCAGATCAAACACTTCTATGTACCCTTCCGTCCGGTTAAGCTGTCCCTCAATATAGGAAAGTCCCACATTTCCGTTTTCCACCGCCATCTGTCTGGCTGCAAGATACAGTTCCTGTGCTTTCTGATATTCCGCTGCGCTCAATGCTTCATCCGCTAAGATCACCTGCTCTGCCAGTTTCGTATAGGAATCGGCCTCCCGATATTCCTGCTCCTTATGCAGGCTGTCGGCCAGCTTTTTCGCTGCCTCATATTCTTCCGCCACTTTCTGGAAGTTACTGCAGGCAAGGTACTCCTCACCGCTTTCCATATACTGCAACAGGGACTGCGTTTTGTTCTGAATACTGCGGTACCGCAGAAACAGGGTCACGCCGACGGTAATCACCACCAACAGAACAGGCAGGACGATCATCAGAACCTTTTTGACGGAAACCGGTTTTTTCGGAGACTGATACACCTTGTTTACAGCAGTCACAGCCATGGAGTAATTGTCGATACTTCTACTGTTCTGCTCCATCAGGATACAGTCTTCCACCTGATCCAGAATATCCTTTGTCTCTTTGGCGTCATTGACGATCCGCAGGAGTTCCTGCTCTCCACACTGTTCCCATACGCCTCTGGTAAGCTGTATCAGGAGATCTCCTGCTTCCAGCTTCTTTTTCCGGGAAATCTGTATCTCCGGCTTTCCTCTTTCCCCCAGAAAGGAATAAAGATTGTTGCGCTCTTCATGCCTTGCGGCCTCATCCAGCAGGATCCGTTCCTGTTCCAGCAGATTCTGCGTCAGCGACTGGTCCTTCGTCTGTTCCAGAATCCGGGCGTTCCGGATCAGGTACAGACGGCTGTTGCCCACATGACAATAGCGAAGCGTCCGGTAGTCGGTCACTGCCACCACCACAGCAACCTTTAAATGCATTCCCGCTCTTTGCTTCAGGAGCTCTGTATGTGCTCTGAGCAGATATCGCCGGAGAGTGCCCTTTCCCATCGTGGGTGCTTCCGTAAAGTCACGGATAATACTGTCTACTACCAATCTTGCACTGTTAACGGCCGGTTCGTCATCCAGACTGTCCGCCAATACATAGCAGGCAAAATCATCCATCTCCACATAACCGAAATAGTCTCGGTTAGAGAGCTTCTGTCCCTCTTCTGATATATGAAGCGTCTGAAAATCAGAATTGATTCGTCTCATTTAAGCCTCCAACCTTTGTATCAGTATGACACTTCCATTGTCCCTCTGGGGATTTCCCTTCTGCTCTGCTGCACGGATCAGGCAGTCTGCGGATTTCTGGGAATCATCCGTGTCGATCAGGATATCCTCTATTTCTCTCCAGGAAAGTTCCTCAAAGATCCCTTTGCTCATCAATAACACTTTATCTTCCGGCTTTAGCAGCACAGGCTTTTCACATACCTCTATCTCATGGAAGCCATCCTGTCCCAGATAACTCCAGACCTTTTTCTCCTCCATGCTCCAAAGCGTATCCTGTCTGGATATTTTACCGTCTTCATAGGCCTGCGCCGCCAGAACATCCAGCGTCTGCCCCTTGCTCAGCGGAATCATCTCCCCGCCCCGCATGACTGCGACACGGATATCTCCTGCCACCGCATAATACAGGTGGCTGCGATTTATAAACACTGCGCCGGTGCTGGCACCGCCTCTGCGCTCTCCTATCGTTCTCTGGATACGCTGGCTTGCCTCCAGAAACGATGTCCTGAAAAAATATATCGGATCGTTTAGCTCGCAATATGGCTCATAACGATCCAGAATCGCATCCGCTGCCACCTGTGCACACACTTTACCCGTATTGGCACTGCCGATTCCATCCGCTATGACCGCCATCAGCCCGGCACTGCTGTCCCATATCTGGGCAACGTCCGCCTGTACCTGCCGGCTGCCGGTAGTCTGCGCAATACCGATCCCCGGCCGCTTATCAGTTCCGCAGGATCCATCTCCCCATTTCAAAATGCAGCGGCAGAAGATCAAAATGATGTATACAAGCCCCAGACCTGACAACGCCTGCATACCCATCGTCATTTCAGATCCCCCCACGAGAAATTATTTCCGCACAGAGGAACAAACAGAAAACGGCTCTGCCCCAGATTGATGATATCGTAGGGATTCAGTTCTAGCGGTACATATACAGGCTTATCGTTCAAGTACGCAATACCGGAAGAATCTCCCGGAAGTATCATGGTATTTAGGTTCTTAGGATCATATACAATGATAGCGTGATTTCTGCGGTTGATCTCATTATCCCCCAGAATCTGGATATCCATTTCATCCCCCCGGCCTACAAAATTCTTACCTTCATGAATCTTGTAATCCATACCTACCTTTGCACCCTCAATGCAGATGATCCAGCCGCACACAGGACGCACCGTCTCCTCCAGTATTTCCACGGGAGGCTCAAATCCCAGCGGTTTTTCCGCAAATGCCTCGTCCTGCGTTTTCATATTGCAGTACGGGCAGATCTTCCCATAACGTCTGGGGTTATAAATGTGTCCATTCGGACATTTCGCCAAACCCATTTTCTCCCATCTCCTATCCTTTTTATCTCTACTTCACATTACGTCAGAAGCAGCTTCGTATTCGCAATGTAAAGAACATCTCCTGCCACAACCTTACAGGGGCGGTGGATCACCCTGTAGCATTCCCCGTCTTCCACCTTTCCTACTTTTACACCGTTCTGAGACCCAAGATCCTCCACATACCATTGATCCAGACAGAAATTCAGCACAGCATGCTGAAAGTCAATAAAGCTGCTGTACTCACAGTCTGACAGATCAATATCCAGCTCCTGATCCCGCCCGGCTTTTCCGATGATCAGGGAAATCTTTCCCTGCAAGTCCCATGATTTAATGGGCTTTCCTTCCTCATCCAGCAGAATCAGCCTTTGTATCCCCTGTATTCTTTCCGCCTCTGGCATGATCTCTTCCGTATTCTTGCTGCCGCTGAGCCGGAAAAGATCATATATCGCCGCTGCCATTCCGATAACAATGACAAAATAAACCGCAGGTGCAAAGCGCCATGTCCCTATTTCCTTAAAGACAAGGAAAACAGCACCTGCTCCGCATAAAATAATCAGAACATCCAGCGTCTGTTTAACTCTTTTTCCTTTTGCTTCCCGCCGCATTTCTTTTTTCTGCCTCCTGCATGCTTCCTCTTCCGAAAAAGGCTGCAAACATTTCCTCGGGTTTGATAGGCCCCTCCGGCTTTGAGATTCTATGGTCCTGATAAGTTTCCATCCCCCTGCCGGGTTGAAATCCGAAAAACCGTTCGAACTGTCCCATATCCGGACTCTTCTCTCCAAAAGAGGTTCTGCCGTTTTTCACTTTCTCCCCTGCGTTCACAGTGTTTCGGGGGCTTTTCAGACACTCTGCATCATATTTCTTACGGCGTTCTTCATTTTCCAGACATGCATAGGCTTCCTGAATTTCATACATGCGCTCTTGCTTTGCCTTATCATCCTTTACCACATCCGGATGATATTTCTTAGCCAGACTGCGATATGCCTTCTTTATTTGTTCCGTTGATGCCTGTCTGTCTACGCCCAATATTTTATAGTAATCTTTCATGTACTGCCGCCTGTCAGTAGATTTATCAATGGGGACCACCCGCAAGCAGGCAGCCCCCTTTTATGTCTTTCCGCCAAAGCTGCATGCGGAATTTTCCTGTTTAATTAATGCTGTACCCACCTTCTACGGATACCTGCGCCATCTTATCCTTCTTCTGCTTCATGATCAGCTTAAAAGTGCCGATGCCTTCCACATCGCCGTAATCTTCCTTGTAATCCACAACAAAAGCGTTGGGATAGGAATACTTACGGACCACCTGTGAAGCAGCAATCACTTCCACAGTGACCTTACGGTAGCAGTCAGAGTTTTCTGCAGGAACCAGTGCCCATAAGCCCAGCTGTCTGGTTGCGTCAAACGGATCTCCGTCCACGGCGGTCAGAATCTTTCCCGTAACAGTGATCGTGCTGCCCAGATCTGTGGATCTGGCGTTGCTGTCCTGCGGAATGTCAGTGCTGACCTTTACTCCGGTAATGCTTGTGGTTCCCAGTTCAATCGTGGTGTTTCCCTCCACCTTTAATGTAAATCCCATAATTGGTCTCCTTTCATCTGCTATGCGCTATCTATGTATTATTTTACCGGCCTGCCGATTACTCCTCACCGAAGCCGCCCTCAAATTTAAGATTGCTCATCTTATCCTTCTTCTGCTTGATCAGAAGGCGGAAAGTGCCTGCTCCGTTCTCATCCGTAAAATCCTCTTCGTATCCCACCACGAACGCATTGGGAATGGTGATCTGACGCACAATCTGAGATGCACTCACCACATTGATCTGCACCTTACGGTAACAGTCGGATTTCTCAGCAGGAACCAAAGACCACTTTGCAAGCTTGCTGGTGTCATCCGCTGTTTCTCCGTCTACGGCTGCCAGAATCTTCCCCGTGATCAATACCGTTGACCCCAGATCCGTAGATCTTGCATTGGAATCATGAGGGATATCCGCTCCAAACTCAATGCCGGTGATGCTGGTCTCTTGTAACTTGATAGACTCGCTTCCTTCGATACTCAATCGTACTCCCATTTTTGTTTCCTCCTATTTTTTATCTGTACGGCATGTACAAGATTATTCATTTCCAGCTTTTCTCGTAAGCTGTACTTTCAGATTTTTAGTGGTATTCGCAAAGGTCACTAATACATCGCAGACACCGTTTTTCTCGTCAATACTGAAATCCAGTTCATCCCCGTCCTGAAGAATAGAATTAACATACTGACGGTCTGCATCCCATCTGCTCTTCTGGCTGTTGGGATTATTGCTGAAAAATGTCAGAATCTTATCCTGCTTAAAATCGCCACTGTAGAATCGCAGCATACGCTCAATATATGTAACGACCAGCGTCTTATAGATGGGTTCAAACTCATTGCCGTTACTTAACAGGTTGCGTGCCTTGTAAACCGTTATGTTCTTGACATTCCGGCCCTTGTATTGCGCATTGTCAGAAGAGAATACAAAGCCGAAGCCGGTGCGGTTGATGGCATTCTTGATGGTATTGGTAAAGCCGGAGATCTCTTTGGTCATGCTGGTGGTCGCCAGAAGCGCATTGTCATTGGCTTCCACATCAAACCGCACACCGGGATATTCCATGCTTGTATTTCTGAAACGCTGCTTCAGATACTCCGGACACTGCCATGCTGCCACAATGCCTGCCGCTTCATAGGCCGCACCCACATAGACTCCTTCCAGCCACATCTTCATCACATCATCCTTCTCCGCAGAGAGAGAAACATTTCCATCCTCATCCATGACCATCCGCTTATCGAGAACCAATCCGGACTTGTCCTTGGGAATGATGGTTGCGTTGGGAATGCACGGCACGGCAAACTCACTGTAGGCCTTCTTCATTAGAGGCGCACACTTTTCCTTATAGATGTTGACACCTTCTGTAGCAATATAACTGAAGGTGGACTCTTCGCCGGAACAAAAGCTGAAGAAGGTTGTAATGCGGTAGGGCTGCAACGCATTCATCAGCGTTGCCACGTTCTCCATGGTATTATTACCGCTCTTCTCCTCCCGCTTGTTGCCTGCAAAACGAACTCTCTGAAGTCTGCCTCCTTCTGTCTGATTCAACTCCACATCAGGTACGATTCCAAACCAGATTGTATTGTCAAATTCATTCTTGTCGTTAGTGGTATTCAGGTATGTGATCAGGCGGGGCAGATTGCTGGCCTTTACCATCATCTCAAGGGGCAGGTTCGTAATCAGAAGCTTCGGCTGCATCCCCCTTTCCTTGACCTGATACTGGTCAAAAAAGGTCTTCACTCCCAATATTTTTTCCATCAGGGGCTTGACAACTTTTATAAAATCATCCTTACTTTTTTTGTAAAACTCCAGATAGCTGTTATAATTGCGTACTTCCAACTCCCTGTCGATGCTGCTCTCCATTGTGGAGTTTAACGGGCAGAATGTCCGCACCACCAGATCCCTCACATAGTCGGACGGATTATCATTTAATGCATCATAATCCTCCCGGAAGGTCTCCATAAGACTTGTGTTAACCTGATCATCCACCACCGCAAGCTGGGTACTCTCCTCCTGCTTCATCTCCAGAATCTTTAGTTCTCCATCATCTCCCATACTCAGAAGTCCGGCCTTGAATTCAGACTGTCCCTGCCCTGCTTCACTGTCTCCAAGCAGCAACCGGGTCTTAATGTCTTCTATCGCCAACGGCAGCATGGCCAGAACATTGTTGTAGTTCTGACTTGCCTGTTCAAACTGATAGTTCAGTTTATCACCCAGATCCAGACGTTTGGGATCTTCCTCATCCAGTTCTACATATTTACTGTAGGTATACTGGATTTCCCTGCGGACCTGCCGGATGTCATCCATGATTTTCTTAGGGGAGATCATCTCCAGAATATTGCTGAACTGGAAATCTGCATTGGCTACGCCCTGCGCATCTCTTGCGCTCATCAGTGTCGTCAACATATTTAAAAGATCATTGGATTCATTCAGCGGTATTTCCGTGATACAGTTCTGGGGAATATTTTCCGGCTTTGTCAGACTGTACTGAATGGTTCCTGTGGCTGCGTCGCACCAGGAATATACCACCGGAGTAAACTTTTCCAGAAATTCCTCAAAGCTTGAGACCAACAGCTCTTCGTTGATCTCTTTGATCTTGTCGTCATCCAGACTGCTCTTTCCCCGCACATCCCCTACTAAAGTCAGCAGATTGAGTCGTTCCGGATTGATTTCGGCAAACAGTATTGTTCTGTTTGTCTGTGTGATTGTCTCCATGGCTATCACATCCTCCTTTTACTTTGATTTATTGAAAAGTTGTGAGCAATTTTTGTCCACAACTGATGTCTACAATTGCTTCTCGGTACAATAAATGCCGTAATATTATAAATATCATTCAAATACTGCAACATAGTGGATCTCCAGATCATATCTCCCATCGGATGAAGTAATGTAGATGATATCTCCAAAACTAATACTGTACTGTATCTGCATACATGCAATTGCATTTCCCACCATGACACCGGATTTTGATCTGTGGTATAAGATTATGTTGCGGTTTTCATCAGCAATCAGAAAAATATCTTCCAACTGGAGTGCTTTTGCCTGTTCCGGATAAGTACCAAAAAGCGCTCCCAATGATACCCTGCCGTCCTTCACCTTATTCATGGAAAAAGAAAGTGGTGGAATCTCCTCCTCATCTTCCGGCTGCAATACAAAATAGGCATCCAATTTCCCACAGAAATGGTATTGCTTTTTCTCTTCCGTCAGGCGCTCCAATTCAGGCCTGGGTTTATGTAAAATCTTCCACAAAACAAATATGCCGACTATAAGAATAAGTGCAACCACCCACCAATATGCCTGCCATATCGGAATTACCTTTATCCGATAGGCATACTGTATCGCATCTTCACCGTCACTGACCTGCAATGTGACAATATGTGTCCCTGCACTCCTTGGAGTAATCGTCAGGAGATTCCCCTCCAGGCCAACTTCAACACCTTCCTGCACACCTGTAACAGAATAGGTCAATATATCCCCGTTAGGATCTGTGAAAAATTCATCCAGATTAAGAATTCTTTCACCGTCTAAAACCGTACAATCTTCTTCCGGTATGCTCCCGTTTGGAATCTCATTTATCACTTTGACCTGAGCTGAAAATGAATAGTTTCCAAAATCATCCGAAAGTGTTCCTCTCAACATATAAATACCGGAATGAGGAAATTGCAGACTCCCCTTCAGGACACCCTCTGACACATTCACATATTCCTGTACCATGTCCGCATCATCGTCGGCAAGTTTCCAAAGAAAGCTGTTATAAAACTCTGTGTTCTTTATAATGTTTTCATTGCGGTCTTTAAAGTAAACCCAATATTCCAGATGCTGATTTCTTTCGGCATCCGTTGTCATCTCCAATACCGGTGTAAGCCCCCGGTAGCTGATAACATATACCTGAAGATCCTGTCCTTCCTCTGTTTTCGAGTGAATAATCAGTTCTTTTCCTGTCTGATTCTCTCCGACATTTTCAATCTTTCCTACGGCATAATGGGACAGCCCTGTCAGCAGGATTTCCTCCCCGCCATATTGAACGGTTGCTTCTCCTATAGGTTTTGAGGAAATCAATACTATGTTAATTTCATCCAGATAGAGTGCATCCAGCACACACCTGATTTCCTGACTTCCTCCCGCATAAGTTCCACTGGAAAATTTTTGTATTTGGTATATAAGATTGTCCTGAAAAATTCCATACAATATTTCTATCAGGTCTTCCGGCCCTTGTGCAGAATAGCTTTCTGCTTCTGTCTGCATTGCTATTTCTTCTAAGACCGTTTTGCTACCGTCATATTGACCAAAAGCCACTGTATAGATCTGTATGCCTTCTTCCTGACACTGACAGACGCACTGTTCCAGTTCCTGATTGGACTGTTCCTCCGTACGTTCCTTACCCTGCGGCAGATCTGTTTCTCCATCCGAGATCAACACCATGATTTTTCTGGTGTTTTTCTCCGCAGACAGCAGCTCACAGGCGTAGGAGACTCCTAATCCAATATCCGTATCCCGGGAATAAGTTATTGCTCCTATTTCTTCCTTCAAGGCTTCTCTTTCTTCAGCCAATGCTATGGATTTCGGTGCAGAATAAGATAAAATGCTGTCATTGTAAGCCACATATCCAATACGGATATCTTCAGCCTGTACTGTATCCACAAATGCCTGTACCATACTCAGGCCCATTCGTGATACATCATTGGTTTTCATGGACCCGCTGCAATCAATAACAAAAATAATATCAACAGGTTCCTTTTCGGAGACTATCTCTTCTGCATGCACCTTTTCTGGAAAGAGCAGACACAGGACAATACAGCAGAGCAATATCCCTATTCTTTTCATCTCCGTCCTCCCCTTCTCTTACCTTACTTATTACTTCTGTTTTTTAGGCTTCTTAGGCTGAAAAAGACCAAATTCTGATACAGTGTAATCTGCCCTTTTCGCTGCATCCAAGGCTGCCTTAGCAGGCAAAACATTTATGAACAGCATAAGCAGTAAACAGACAGGTAAACATCTCTTTTTATATCCTTTAATGCTTTTCATCTCTTGCCTCTATTTTTCTTTCCAGATACCATGCTATATATCCCACTCCACTCCACACAATTGCGCTCCATACTGTATAGGCGGCAGGAGGGCTGACAAGCAGTAGCAGTCCCCCTGTGATCCACTCCAGACACACAACTATTCTGGCTCGTTTCCTTATACACTTTCTCTCCTGACCTTCCAGCGGTCTGTTTTTACTGTCCAAAGGTGCAAACAGAAAAATTAATAATAATGAGCCCAATGCAAGTGCTGATACGATGGCAAGTTGAAATACACTTGTCTCTTTTGCCCAAAACATTGTCAAAATCAAGGATGCAAAAGAAAGTAAATAACAGATAAACAAGTTAGGAGCATGATATCCGCCTGCATCTGATCTTAGGGGAACAAGCATACACAGAAACAATACACAGTATCCCGGCATTCCCATACAAACTCCTATCATCAGACTCAGAAGAATATTTCCTCCTAATATCAGCATACTTTTCAGGGCGTACTGATATACTTCCTCTTCTTCCTCACGGATATTACCGTTCTCAACCAATGCCCTGGTTATCTTTTCAAAAAATCGTTCCATTGCTTACTTATTTTTTGAAAAGTTTTTCAGATTTTCGGGTACCTCAGGCTGATAGTACACAAAATAGCATCCTCTTGTTGCTACTCCGGCCAACACTCCCGTCAACAAAATTGCTGATGCATTACATGCGTACTTCTTGAAAAATTCTTTGAATTTCTTCATATGTGTTTCCTCCTTATTTTTTGCAGATTATAACACATATCGACAAGTCATAACCGTAGATGTCAAAAACGACCGGGTTATATGTAACTTTTGGATAAAAATACCCGGGTTAAAATATGCTTCGAAACGTTTCTCTTGAAAAGCATATCTTAATCCGGGTATTCACATATTCCGTATTCTTTTTATGTTAAAAAATCATACATTAATATCATTACATCAAAAACATTATCTTCCTCCCGTATCTCCATCTCACCGGCATATTGATCCACGATCTGTCTGACGATCGAAAGACCGATTCCATGCATCCTGTCGTCTTCCTTGCTTGTCAGATATCGTCCCCCGCTTTTATGCAATGCATTTTTATACCGGTTTTTAATACTGATGGCTATATTATTACCGTCTGTGGTGATCCATAGCCTGATCACCCTATCTTCGGTCAGTTCCTTTACAGCTTCTATGGCATTATCCAATAGATTGCCCAGACAAATGCTGATATCCTCTGCATTCATCTCCGCATCCTGCGGCACTTCCGTATTGGCTGTCACCTTTATTCCTGCCTTTTCCGCCATATCTGCCTTGTAATTAACCACACTGTCAATATAAAGATTTCCGCTATTGGAAATAAAATCTTTTTTGTCTAAAAACTTCAGATTTTCACTGCAGTATCTTTTCAGGGCTTCATAATCTTCCTTTTCCAAATAAGTATTTTCCAATATGTAATGCTGCTTCATATTGTGACGCAGCTTCCTTAATTCTTCCCACCATTCCTTACTTTCCCGGTTCTGGCGAATATAGTACTCACACTGATTTTTCAGGATTTCTTCCCGCATTTGTTTTTCCATATTTTCTTTTGCTTTATCATACAGATAGTAGGTAAAGACGTTGATCAGCAGGATCATGAATACTACAATAAATCCCCAGAAATAGTTTTCAAGGGTTCCTGTGATAAAAACGGAAATCAGGATCCATATACTACAGACCGGAACGATAAATACTTCCAACCAATCCTGAAGATTCAGTTCCGCTTTTCTGTTCAGTTTTATAATGAGAGAGGTAAATTTAATAATCAAATACCAGACAATTTTAGATAACACTGTGCACAGCAAGGTTACTTCTGCATCATCTGTCCATGCCAGAAATTCTTTTCCGTAATACACGAGCAATTCTGCACACATGCCGCTCATATACATAAATATAGTCGTCGCCATCAATGTTCTGACTGAATCAGTATATAGGATTCTGATCGTCACAAAAAAAATACATACAAAAAGTAATATATTCAGCCAGATATTACTCGTGCCATCTCCCAGATACGTTAAAACATATGTAACACCGTTGAAGACCGCAAAATATCCTCCCCATACCAGATAGTCTGTATACCTGCGAATTTTCTTCTTTTTCAATGTACTGTCACAAAAAATACGCTGCAGTATTACAGAAAAAATCTCCACAATAGCCAGAACAAGCATCATTCCCATCTTCTCCCCTTTAACATTGAAATATAATGCTGTCTTACATGATCTCTGTAATTTTTACTGATTTCTACTTCCCGTCCATTATCCAGAACAACCCTGTCCGCAGAATACTCCTTAATAAAACGAGTATTCACGAGCAACGATTTTCTGATTCTCAGGAATTTTACATTTGCTTTCCGCAGATTCCTTTCCACTTCTTCCAATTTTCCATAAAATAAGTATTCCAATTCAGGCATATCCAGCTGTACTGCATTGATCTGTACGATTCTTTTATCACTTTGGAAAAACCGGATCTGATTCAGTGGAATATTGTATTGCCTTTTATTATAAGAAAAGCAATAACTGTCATCGGAATTCAAATGTGTTTCAAACACCCGTTTCAGGATCTTCTCCAATTTTTCTTCAGACACCGGCTTATCTATAAATGCATATGGCTGCACTTCAATCATTTCCTTGCAGTACTGGTTATGACAGGATACAAAAATCAGAATTACCCTGCTGTCTCTTTCCCTAAGGATACGCGCGGTTTCAATTCCGCTGATACCAAGCATTTCCACATCTAAAAAAACGATGTCCATATTTCCCGTGGTGTCTGTTTCCATTAATAATTCTTCCCCACTCCGGAAGCAAAAAAATTTCACATTTTTGGATAGCCTTGCCATGATGGATTGTATGATCTGTGTTTGCTTCTGCAACTCAGATAAAACATCCTCACATATAGCAACTCTTAACATTGAGAATTCCCCTTTCTCCTTCGCATGCTATAATACGATGCCAGTATGCAACTGTTCAGCCCAATATAGTTTCCTCCTTTCAAGACTTTCCGCAAAAACACTGGCAACATCAGCAACTATTCTTATTTTTTTGATATTATTACTATACAAACGATTTCCCCTGTTTTACGTAAACAATTCCCTCTTCCTCTTGATCATCTCATCAATCTTCTCAATATACAGTCCCACATCCTTCACATTGTCACACCGCTCGATTCTTCCGTCGGGGAAGACTCTCTTGGTGATGCTTCCGGCTCCCAAAGCCACGATGGTCTGTTTCTCCTCCATGATGAGGATGTTATACAGGCCGTATTTTCCGGGGCGGGCGTAGCCGGTGTTCTCGAAGTTGCCGGACATGTTCTTCTGTCGGTAGAGGTAATAAGGTTTCATTCCAAGCTTCTCAGCTCCCGCCGCCGCGATCTTCATGGTTTCGTCGGTGTTGTGAAGCATGGAGACGCCGTTCTCCTGGATCCACTGGTTCAGGCGGGATGCACGCTTGATGGCCAGGGAATGAACGGTCAGGCTGTCCGGGGCCAGCTCCACGATCTTTTCGATGGTGCGCTGTACATCCGCCTCCAGTTCTCCCGGCAGTCCCAGGATCAGATCCATATTGATATTGTCGAAGCCGACCTCTCTCGCCAGCTTATATGCCGTAAGCACTTGTTCCACGCTGGCTTTTCTGCCGATGATATCCAGTGTCTCCTGCTTCATAGTCTGGGGATTCACGGAGATACGGCTGACCTGGTGACGATGCAGTACCTCCAGCTTCTCTCTGGTGATGCTGTCGGCACGACCGGCTTCCACAGTGAATTCCTTCACGGTAGAGAAATCAAACTTGGACTTTAATGCCGTGATCAGACGGTCCAGCTGCTCCGGTTCCAGTGTGGTGGGCGTACCACCGCCGATATAGACGGTATCCAGTACCTTATCTTTAAAATTCTCCGCCACATAATCCATCTCTTTGATCACAGCGTCCACATAGGCATCCACCTGCCTGCGGAATGCAGCGATCGGATAAGAGGTAAAGGAACAATAGAGACAGGTTGTAGGGCAGAACGGAATCCCAATGTACAGGCTGTAACCACCTTCGTAATGAATCTCTTTTAACAGATCCCGCTCTCTCTTCGCAATATCGATTCCCAAAAGTGCCTTCTCTTCGCTGACATAATGGCTCTGCTCCATGAATTCTAAAATCTCTGCATCGCTTCTGCCCTCATCCAGCATACCGTAGGCGATCTTCGTGGGACGGATGCCGGTAAGGTTTCCCCATGGGAGTTTCTGCCCGGTCACCTTGCTTAAGGTGCGGTACAGGAAACGTTTCAGACCGTTCTTATACCCATCTGCAAGGTTTTCTGTCTCTGCATCCCACAGAAAATCCTCTTCTCCCACACGGATCTTCGCTCCGGTCTCGGCCAGTTCGATTTCCAGACTGACCTGCGGTTCCAGCTCTGCCAGCTTCTCCGGTTTTGTCTCCGGGGTGATGACCGTGACCTGGTCCTCCGCATAAAAAGCCTTCACCAGAGAATGTACATCATATTCATAGTTAGGATGGGATAATTTCACTACTTTCATTGTAATCTCCATTCCGCAGACGATTCCTTTCGTCGGAGGAATCGCGAATCAAACAGGCACAGAGATAACTCTTTCTGTGCCCGAATATATTTCAGTATTGTAACTATTCAGAACCCTATTAGCAAAACGGATTATATTTCTTCTCATGTCCGATGGTGGTGCTGTCGCCGTGTCCCGGATAGACTACCGTATCCTCCGGCAGAGTAAACAGCTTCTCCTTCACCGAACGCACCAGCGTACTCATACTGCCGGTGGGGAAATCGGTTCTTCCCACGGATTCCTGGAACAGGGTATCCCCGCAGATTAAGAACCCTCCCTCTGGGAAATAATAGCTGACACCGCCTGCGGTATGTCCGGGCGTTGCCAGAACTTTGATCCGGATGCCATCCAGATCCAGTTCCTCGCCATCCTTCAGATACACATCCGCGGTGACCGTTACCGGGCGTCCCATATCTTTCGACAGGTTGCTCTTCGTATCCAGAAGAAACTTTTTCTCCGCCTCCCCGGCATATATTTTCACGGGGTTCTCTCCATGATCCCCGGCATAGGCATCCGCTGCCGCCTTCAATTCCTCACAGCCACCGATATGGTCGAAATGTCCATGGGTCAGAAGGATCGCTGCTGTATGTAGTCCGTGCTGCCCAAGCGCCTCCTCAATTTTCTCTCCATGATCCGCGGGGTCGAATACCAGCACTTTATCACTGTTCTCTCTGTATACAAAGTAACAGTTGGTCTGATAGATTCCCAGCGTCATATGTCCGATACGGATATTGCTCATAATAATCTCACTTTCTGTTTCCCGACAGGTTCCGCCGTTTTCCGGACATCACCTTATCAGCCTGTGGTTCTCTCGATGTCAATGACGCTCTCGATGCCCCGGATCTTGTCAATGATACGGTTCAGTTCCTCTCTGCCGCTGATCTCGAAGGTCGTCTGCAGCGTTGCCAGTCCCTGTCTGTTGGTTCTGGTGTTCATGGACATAATATCAATATTTTTCTCCGTCAGCGCCTTGGAAATATCCGCTAACAATCCGTTACGGTTGTTGGCATAGATCTTGATCTCCGCCAGATATTTCTCCGCATGTGCCTCCTCCGGCTGCCATTCCGCATCGATCAATCTCGCCCTCTCCATCTCCGGCAGATTGATGATGTTGATACAGTCGGTACGGTGAATAGAGATACCTCTTCCACGGGTCACATAACCCACGATCTCATCCCCCGGCACAGGAGAACAGCACTTGGAAAAACGCACCGACAGATCCGCGATGCCCTTTACTACGATACCGCTCTTGGACTTCATGAGGATCGGCTTGTTCACACCACTTTGCGCATTTGCTGCATTGTTCTCCGCAATGCTTGCCAGAACTTCCTCGTTGGTCATCTCTTTCTTATGGTCACGGTCGTACAACTCCTGCATCTTGTTGACGATCTGACCCTCTTTCAGAGCACCGTGTCCTATGGCCGCCAGTACAGAATCCCAGTCCCGGAATCCATACTTGCGCATAATGGCATCCATATACTCCTGCTTCTGCAGGCTGGCAAGATTGATGCCTCTGGCTTTGCAGTAGCCGGAAAGCAGATCCTTGCCCTTTAAAATATTGTCTTCCTTTAACTCATTCTTGAACCACTGGTTAATCTTGTTCTTGGCCTGGGTACTTTTTACCACATTCAGCCAGTCACGGCTGGGACCCTTGGAGTTCTGCGAAGTGATGATCTCGATCCGGTCTCCGTTGTTGATCTTATAATCAATGGTCACAAGCTTCCCGTTGACTCTCGCTCCCACCATCTTGTTACCAACAGCAGAATGAATGCTGTAAGCAAAGTCAATCGGGGTAGATCCTGCCGGAAGGTTCTTGACCTCACCGGTAGGAGTAAAGCAGTATACGCTGTCGGAGAACAGATCCAGATCGTTCTTCAGCAGGTTCATGAATTCCTTGTTATCCGACATGTCCCGCTGCCACTCCAGGATCTGTCGCAGCCATACCAGCTTCTCTTCTTCCTGTACCTCCGGCTTCTTGCCGTCGGAAGCCTCCTTGTATTTCCAATGGGCGGCAATACCGTATTCCGCCACGCGGTGCATCTCAAAGGTACGGATCTGGATCTCGAAAGGCTGTCCGTTGCTGCCGATCAGCGTCGTATGCAGGGACTGGTACATATTTGCTTTGGGCATGGCAATATAATCCTTGAAGCGCCCCGGAATGGGTTTATACATTTCATGGATCACACCCAGTGCCGCATAACAGTCCTTCACCGTCTCCACGATGATACGCACCGCGAAGAGATCATAGATCTGATCCAGCGTCTTGTGCTGGTTCTTCATCTTCTTATAAATACTGAAAAAATGCTTTACACGGCCATCGACTTTGGCTTCGATGCCGGCATTCTTAATATGTTCACTGACTTCATCCACAATACCCTGGATATATTTTTCACGGACGCTCTTACGGACAGCGATCTTATCCACCAGATCATAATAGATATCCGGCTCCAGATACTTCAGCGACAAGTCATCCAGTTCGATCTTCAGTTTGCTGATACCAAGTCTCTGGGCGATGGGGCAATAAATCTCCAGCGTCTCCTTGGCAATCCTCTGCTGGCTCTCCGGCGTCTTGTACTTCAACGTGCGCATATTGTGCAGACGATCCGCCAGTTTGATCATAATGACGCGGATATCCTTCGCCATGGCGAGGAACATCTTACGCAGATTCTCTGCCTGCATCTCCAACTTGGCATCTGACTGTTCTCCGTTGCTGCCGGACAGCGGAATTTTCTCTAGTTTGGTCACTCCGTCTACCAGAAGTGCTACATCATCACCGAATTCTCTCCTAAGATCCTCCTCCGTCATCACGGTATCTTCCACCACATCGTGCAGGATACCTGCCACGATGGTCTCTTTATCCAGTTTCAGATCCGCCAGAATGATTGCCACATTCAATGGATGGATGATATAAGGTTCTCCGGACTTCCGGAACTGATTTTTGTGAGCCTCGCTGGCGACCTTATAGGCCTTCTCGATCATGGAAATATCATCACTGGGATGATATTTTTGCACACATTGAATAAGCTCCTGATATAATTCATCCGGATTCACGAATTCTTCTGATTTACTTATCTTGTCATCATCAAAAATGACTTCGTTCTTCTCTTCTGTCATAGACGAAACAGCTCCATATTATTTTTATCGATGTCTTATTTTCCCTCGTAGCAGATGGCTGACTCCAGACGATATTTGTTAATGCGCTCACGGCCTTTCAGTCCTGCCAGTTCGATCAGCACTACCACGCCGGCTACTTCACCACCCAGAGACTCGATCAGTTTGATCATAGCCTCGGTGGTACCTCCGGTAGCGATCAGGTCATCCACGATCAGAACTTTCTGACCGGGTTTGATACTGTCCTTGTGCATCTCGATGGTAGCGGAACCATATTCCAGATCATACGTGGCAGATACGGTCTCTCTGGGAAGCTTTCCCTTTTTACGGATCAATACAAAGGGCTTATGATTATTGTATGCGATCGGTGTTCCGAAGATAAATCCGCGGGACTCGGGACCTACTACCACATCATAATCCAGATCCTTGATCTTCTCCTGCATGGTATCGATCGCCAGGTGCAGTCCGTCCGCATCCTGCAGTACACTTGTGACATCACGGAAAATGATACCCTTCTCCGGGAAATCGGGAATGCTCTTTACATATTCTTCCAACTTTTTCATGATTCTACACACCTTTCTCTTATTTAACGAATTATAGCTGCTTTTCTGCTACTTCAATCTGTTTTTTAATAAAATATTTGATGATCTCGCTTCTGGTAATAATTCCGATGAATACATTTCTATCATCGATCACCGGTACAAAGTTCTGCATCTGCGCCTGTCCCAGCAGTTCTTCCATGTTGGTATCGATACATACCGGCCGGATCTTGCCACTCTGTATGATATCCCTCACGGACAGCTTTTCCAGACTCTTCATGGTAATAGTATCCAGCTCACTATTGTGGTTCAAGATATTCCACAGAAAATCTCCCTCACTGACTACGCCCACATACCGGTCCTCGGCATCGATCACCGGTACCGCTGTGTAACCGTAGCGTTTCATCTTCTCCAGCCCCTGTCTGATAGTCATATCGTCCCGAAGAAAAGTAACCTCCTCCTTCGGGGACAAAAAAGATGCAATATTCACAATGTTCCTCCTGCTTGTTCTTTTGTGTCCGTTAATTTTGATCCTTAGGGTCGACCTCTTCGAAGGTACTGTCCAAGGCATCCTGCTCCTGTTTGAATCTCCGGAGCTTGCGCGCAAAATAAATCGTAGAAAAGCAATCGCCGGCACCACTGAGGATCAGTACCACTCCCAGAACACGGAACAACAGAATCGCTGCTTTGAACGGATTGTAGATCAGTACCACTCCGAGAATGATGTTGATTGCCGCCACAATAAGAAGTCCCAGCCAGCTGCCGTAATCCAGTCTTTTCAGGTCAATGGCATCCTGCAGTTTGCTGCATCCGCTACACAGAACCAGTACTCCCAGAATAAAGGGAATCAGGGAGATGACGATCTCTACCTTGTACAGGACTACTGCTCCCAACACGATTCCGAGAATACCGAATACAAACTCATTGTGATAATAGTTCTCTCTGGCATCCCTGAGCAGATAGCAGATAATAGATACCAGTCCTGCCACAATCAATACGATACCGATCAGATACCCCAGTGTCTTCTGCATGGTCTCCGGGATCACCAGTGCCACGATTCCTAAGAGAATATACAGCACACCGGTAAGAATTGCTTCCCATTTCAATTCTTTCAGCATTTTCATATGTAACCCTTCCTTTCCTGTAAAACAATGTTAAACTCAGGGAAAACGAAAAAGGGGCTCTCTGCAAACCTGCGGAAAACCCCCTTTATGTTCAATTTACTTTCTGCCGCAGCACTTCTTGTACTTCTTGCCGCTTCCGCAGGGACAGGGATCATTGGGATAAACCTTCTGCTCCTTCACAATGGTAGTGGAAGACTTCTGCTCTTTGTAGAGTTCCTTACGGGTCTCTTCGTCAAAGATATCGTTCCACTCTTCCAGATTGTACAGCCAGTCGGCTTCTGCTGCTACCATGTTCTTGTACAGAAGAGCCTTATCGAAGCCTAAGTTTACCTGAGTATCCTCTTCCAGATCATCAATAGGGTTCTGCTCTACCAGGCTGTCGTTGATGCCATCCAGAAATCCGGTCATGGTCATCAGAGATACTTTGAACTTGTCAGCCAGTTCCTTCACGGTACCCTTTACTACTTCATCGGGATTCTTCAGAAGCTGTGCGTAGATTTCCTTCTCCTCCTGGAAATAAGCTGCCCAGAGTTGCTGCAGCTTCTCTTTGCCGGTTGCCTCATTATATGCTACTGATCTCCACTGTTCCATTAAATTCATAATTGTAATACCATCCTTACATAATAATTAAATATTTAATAATACGATTTCTCCGCCCTTCGGGCTCTCGAAATCGTCACATCCATTCGCATTTCGGACTGGCGTCCTCCATGCTCATGTCTGTTTATCCGCTCAATAGGTGAACTGCCTTGCCTGCAAGCAGTCAGGCAGTTCACCTATTGGCAGAATTATTAATCATAGTATATAACAACTCGTCCTCAAAAACAACAAAAAAATATCAATCGGGGATGTATAAACCCACAAATCCGGGACAGACTACTACTATCATCGGATCCCCTCCTTTGATCTTACGAAAGATACGATAATACTTAATCCTCCCCTTTTGAAAAGAGGCACCCGTGGGTGCCTCTTTTTTTGCTATCAGTTCCTACAGGGGAACTTTTCCTTCTTTGATCAGTTCAATAAAAGCATCTGCCACCTCCGGATCAAACTGGGTTCCTTTATTTTTCTCCAGTTCCCCCATAGCGTATTCCACACTCAGGGGCTCCTTATATGCTCTCTTGGAGATCATGGCATCAAAGCTGTCGCACACCGCCAGGATCCTACCAAGAAACGGAATCTCTTCTCCCTTGATTCCTCTGGGATAACCCTTGCCGTCATATCTCTCGTGATGGGAAACGACCGCGGGGATCACATAGTTCATATTCGGCAGATAGTGGATCATTTCGATGGATTTCTCCACATGGCTCTTCATGATCTCATATTCTTCATTCGTAAGCTTTCCAGCCTTTTTCAGGATGCTCTCCGGGATACCGATCTTACCGATATCATGCAAAAGGCCTGCCACCTTTACGGTCTGGATATCGTTTCTGGACAAGCCCAGCTTCTGGGCCAGCAATACCGCATACTGGGATACATTGGTGGAGTGCTGGAAAGTAAAGGAATCCTTCGCATCAATAGCCGCCACCAGTGCATACACCGTAGGCGCCACCTGCTCGTAACCGGTCTCCTTATCCTGGCTCTCCTCATTGATACCGCCTTCATATACCTGGATCCGGTCCTTACCATTACGCTTCGCATAAAAGGCCGCCCGCTTGGACTGCTGGAACAATTCCAGCGCATCCGCTGCCAGACCGGGATACCATGCCACACCAACGCTGAATGTAATGGGCTGCATGACCTGTGGTTTATTTGTAGCATTCTCCTGTACTGCCCGGGTCAGTTTCTCCGCCAGTGCCACCAGTGGTTCCCTGCCGGTCTCCGGCACAGAGACCAGAAACTCATTGGATCCTACCCGGAATACCTCTCCGTTCTCCACATTATCCAAAAATCTCTTCGCGCACCATTGCAGAATCCGGTCGCCGGTCTGTTCTCCGTACAGGTCATTGTATAACTTAAAATTATCCATGTCCATGTATAAAAAGCCCCGTTCTTCTCCCAAGGCACCATCGCGGCGCAGATACACTCCACAATAGCTGCGGTTATACAGGCCGGTCAGTTCGTCATGAATGGATACCTGATATACCTTTTCATAAGCATCAATGTTTTTCAGACTGCCGGAAGCAATATTTGCCATCTGCCGGATGCAGTCCGCCTCGCGGTAATTGAGCTTACTCTCCCGCAGACGCTCCATATATACAAATCCACAGACCATATTATCATATTTTAACAGGGCGATCTCCGGTGTCTCTTTTGTCTCTTCCTGCTCTACGATGCCACAGACTCTCTCCACCTCATCTTCGCCCAGCGGGATATGTCCGCTCTGTACCACCTCACGGTAACCGTCATCATTTATATTTTTCTCAAAGATTCTGGATTTCCAGCCCGGAATTGCATCATCCAGAATGTCATGCATATTGGCAAACAATTCCTTACGGTTTAAAATGGATGCCGCTCTGTCCTGGAATTTCCGCAGTCCCTCCAGCATATGCTTCTGCTTCTGGTTCAGGATATCCTCCAGACGCTTTCTGGCAAAAGCTACCACCAGCACCGTCCAGGCACATTGCAGAACGATATAGATCAGCAGTTTCTGCGTTACCGCCCGCTCCAGACTTCCCAGCACATTTTCCAGATTATGAGACAGGATGACCAACGGCAGGGATGCCACCACAACTGCCAGAAAATATACTGCACCTACCGTTACACGATAGGAAAAATCAAACAGATACTGCTTGTACATGATATAGACCATGCACACCGCCATACCAACGCAGCCCAGCATATCATACGGAAAGACGCTTCCCGGAATCAGGCAGAGCAGATTTCCCATCAAAACAAACAGGGTTCCCAGTAACAGCGGCTGTAGTTTTTTACGCAACTGTAGGTCTCCACCGATCTTGCAATGAGCCAGATAAGTGGCATAGACCAATACCGAGACCTCCAATACCGTCAACACCCAGATTCCGGATGTTGCATGATACATATAGACATAAGTTCCATCGGCACGGGTCGTCACTTCCGGTGCCGGCAGGATCGCGCCACTCCAGGCATTGCCCAGAACCAGAGCTGTCGTCAGGACTCCATAGATATAGATCAGCGCGTCATGCTCCGTAATTTCCAGAAAACCAAATAGAAATGCATACATAAACACTGGAATCACCAGCAGACCAAACAGTGCAAAATTATGCCAGAAACGAATTCCCGGAAATACCTGTAGCCGCATGAGAATCACCCCACCGGTCCACACCAGGCAGGAAGTCAGCACTGCCCTCAGACTACGGACTGTCCGGCTCTTCATGGTATTGAAAAAGCAGAATAACAGAAAAAGGGAGCACAAAAAGGCTCCCACCGGAACACCGATGTAGAGATTTCTATCTAATGTCATATCCAGAAAGCTCTCCATACTTGTATTACTCCCTCACACTTTTGTTTTTATTTTCGAACCGATATCCCTTTTTCGACCCGAATCCTCTTATGTATGTAAAATTATACCACATTTTTCCTTTAAAGACAATGGTACATCCAAAATCCGCTGATTCTCAGATCCGCGAAAAGGCAGACGTAAATTACGGCACTCTTCCTTGTATTCTCCGTCCACGATAACATCCAGAAGCGGTAAAAGTTTCGTGATCACCGGATCTCCCGCTTCCATCCAGGCCAGAAGATCCTTATCAAAATCATAGCCGGTATAGCACCAGATCGTCTTCCGGGGATAAATTTCCCTTACTTTCTTTACCAGAGAAAGCACCGTTGCACGGTTCTGCGGTTCCATAGGTTCGCCGCCCAATAAGCTTAAGCCCCGGATATAGTCCGGGGCCAGTGCCTGTAAGATCTCCTGTTCTGTTTCCAGCGTGTAAGCCTGTCCGTACTGAAAATCCCAGGCCACACTGTTAAAGCATCCCTTGCAATGATGGGTACAACCGCTGACAAACAGCGATACTCTCACGCCGGGACCGTTTGCCACGTCCGTTTTCTTGATCGTCGCATAATTCATAGGACATTTCCTTCCCTTTTACTATCTGCATATTACAGATGAAGAACTCTTGCCTTGATCTCCTTGGTCTTGCCGGCATTCCAGAAGTTCTCTCCAAGATAACCGCAGGTTCTTCTGGTGACATTCATTTTCGCATGATCCTTGTTGTGACACTGAGGGCACTCCCATTCCATATTATCATTGATCATGATCTCACCGTCATAGCCACAGACGTGGCAATAATCGGATTTGGTGTTGAACTCACCGTACTGGATATTATCGTAAATAAAACGGATCACTTCCTCGATGGCTTCCACATTATTCGTCAGATTAGGTACCTCCACATAAGAGATCGCGCCTCCCAAAGATTTATTCTGGAATTCACTCTCGATCTTAAATTTGGTAAATGCGTCGATCTTCTCCCGTACATCCACATGATAAGAATTTGTATAGTATCCTTTATCGGTGACATTGGAAATATCACCGTATTTTTCCCGGTCGATCCTTGCGAAACGATAACACAGTGTCTCAGCAGGAGTTCCGTAGAGGCTGAATGCAATACCGGTCTCCTCTTTCCATTTTGCGCAGCGATCCTTCATATAATCCATGACACGCAGGGCGAATTCCTTGCCGGGTTCCACGGTCTGGCTGCATCCTTTCATCAGATACGTGGTCTCATACAGTCCGATATATCCCAGAGACATGGTGGAATAACCATTGTGCAAGTATTTGTCGATGGTCTCGCCCTTCTTCAGACGGGCGATGGCTCCGTATTGCCAGTGGATGGGGCTCACATCGGATACCACACCTTCCAGTGCCTTGTGACGGCACATCAATGCTTCATAACACAGTTCCAGACGCTCGTCCAGCAGTTTCCAGAATTTCTCTTCATTTCCTTTTGCCAGAATACCGATCTGCGGAAGATTGATGCTGACAACGCCCTGATTGAAGCGTCCTTCCCATTTGTACTCTCCGTTTTCATCCTTCCAGGGAGACAGAAAAGAACGACAGCCCATGCAGGAAAATACATTTCCCTCGTAATTCTCGCGCATCTTCTTCGCGGAGATATAGTCGGGATACATTCTCTTGGCAGAGCACTGTGCGGCCAGTTTGGTCACATAGTCATATTTTCCGCCCTTTAAGCAGTTGTTTTCATCCAATACATAGACCAGCTTCGGGAAAGCAGGAGTCACATAGACGCCCTTCTCATTCTTGGTCCCCTCGATCCGCTGACGCAGGATCTCCATGATGATCTGCACGGTCTCTTCCACATATTCGTCATTCTCATCGATATGCAGGAAAAGTGTGACAAAAGGAGACTGTCCGTTGGTGGTCATCAGAGTATTGATCTGATACTGGATGGTCTGCACACCGGATTTCAGTTCGTCATGCACACGCATCTGCACGATCTTGTCCTTGGCTGCCTGATCCAGAGTATCCCCGAATTCTTCCTCCAGCTGTTTTGCAAATTTTTCCTTACTCTTACGCAGATATTTCCCCAGATGCTTGATATTGACGCTCTGGCCGCCGTACTGGTTGCTGGCCACTGCCGCAATGATCTGGGTGGTCACGGTACATGCCACCTGAAAGCTCTTGGGAGACTCGATCATCTTGCCGTTAATGGAAGTGCCGTTGTCCAGCATGTCCTTGATATTGATCAGACAACAGTTGAAGATCGGCTGGATGAAATAATCCGCATCATGGAAATGCAGCACACCGTTGTCGTGCGCCATGGCAATATGCTCCGGCAAAAGCAGACGTCTGGTAACGTCACGGGACACTTCACCCGCAATATAGTCTCTCTGAGTGGAAGCCAGACGGGTATTCTTGTTGGAATTTTCCTCCGCCAGCTCCTTATTCTCATTCCGGATCAGTTTTAAAATAGATTCATCCGTAGTATTGGACTTTCTAAGCAGACTTCTCTGGTAACGGTATACAATATACTTCTTTGCCAGAGTATATTTATTGTGCTCTACCAGATGCTCTTCGATCATATCCTGGATATGCTCCACGGTCTGGGTCTGTCTGCCCTCCTGCTGTACATCCTCCAGAATCTCCTCGATCAGTCCCTCACTGGCACGATACCGCTCCTCCACTTCATTGTTGGCCTTATGGATTGCTTCCCGGATCTTCTCCTCTTCATAGGGCACTACTCTGCCGTCTCTCTTCTGAATCTTCATTGCTGTTTCCCTCACTTTATATCATTCCCATAAGATACGAATTCCTGCATAAGCCGAAAGAAAAGCCGCATCGGAAGCAAGTTCCCGACACGACTTTTTCTGCAAATCATAGTGTCTCACTAGATTTTGTGTTTTCCAAGTAATTTCGTATCTACATCTTGTATCTAATATTATAGTGAGGATACATGGAAAAAGCAAGTATCTTTTTTAAAACATTCCTCTTCCACCATAACCGCCGAAGCATAAACCGCCACCGCCACAGCAAAGGTTGCAGAACAGATTGGCCAGACAAATTTTCAGGCACAGGTCGTTGCCACCCACATGGGGATAGCCATAGGCTGCCTGTCTGCTCTCATACCACTGTCCCCCGCTCTGTAGTCTCTGCAGGAGCATCTGGTATTCCATATTCTGGGGATCCAGCGCCACCGCCTTGTTTGCATGTTCCAGCGCCGCTACATTATTTCCAAGGCCCATGTGTGCCATGGCACTGTAGTAATACCATCTGGCCGTCTTCTCATGCTCTCCCATGCCGTCCAACGTATTTCTGGCCTCTCTGTAATAGCCGTTTCTGAGATAATTACCGGCTGCCCGCAGTCTGGGCTCTTCTTCATAGCCAGAAGTCTGCTGTTGCCAGCCTGCCTGCTGCCAGAAGTCTCCAAATCCCTGACCGTAGCCGCCATATCCCTGGCTTCCACCGTAGCCGCTTCCGCTACCACCATAGGTCTGCCTGCCATATCCGCCACCGTAACTGTAGCCTTCGGTCCGCTCCTTCATGATCTGCTGGTAGGCTGCCTGGATCTCCTTGAACTTTTCTTCCGCCTGATCCTTATTGGGATTGTTGATATTGGCATCGGGATGGTATTTCCGGCTCAGTGCCTTATATGCTTTTTTTATTTCCTCCTCGGAGGCATCTCTGCTCACTCCCAGAACACTGTATGGATCATAAGTCATTTCCCGTTACCTCTTTTGCACTGTCTTTCATCCGTTTCTTCCGCACGATCTCATAACGGCACCATACACCGGAATACAGAATATTCCGCAGAATATCCACATTCTGTAAAATAGGAAGCTGTTCGAACTCCTTACAGCACTCCGACATCATCATGGTCAGGATCTGCCGGCATTCCTCCTCAAAGCCCGGTTCCTCATACCGTTTCTTTAACGGATTATAGGTTCCTTTTTTGAGGTCCTGCTCGATATCCTCATAGGCATCCAACAGATAAATGAATTTTCCCAGGAAAAATCCAAGTCTCTCCAGATTGTCCTTCCACTCATCCTCACGACAGGATACAATCTGTGCCATGACTCTGCCAAACAATCCCGCCATGGTATCAATATCCGCATTGCCCTGCTTTTCCGCATCCGCAAAATCCTGCATGGCCAGTGAGATATTTCTTACTTTTTCCTGATATAATAACGGTTTTTTACGGAATTTTCTTCCCAACAGATAACTGTACACCAGTCCCTTCAGACTATGCTCGTCCTCCCAGTCGTCCTCCGCTTTATAGCAGGAAAAAAGTACCGTCATATCTGCCACATAATCCGTAAACAGATTTCTTCTTGTGGGATGTTTTTCCAAAGGATGGGCCACACATCTGCACTGGGCCTCCTGCTCCTCCGGTTCATATAAGCCGGTGAGCAGCATCAGGATAAAAGTCATATCGTAATTCAGAGAAAGCTGCCCCAGGACACCGTAACGTTCCTTCAGGCTCTGACACAATCCGCAATAATAGGATCGATAAACATCATACTCCTTAAATTTCATTTCCGACTGATTGATCACAATATATCCGAACATCTGGCTCACCACCCTTTCCTATATTTCTGTATTCCAATTTTCATTTCCCGTGATCCTGCCACAGGATTTTCCCGTCAGGTCTTGCGGATAAATTCTTCACCGCATTTTCTGCACCGGATTGCGATCTTCCCCTTATGTCTGGGTACCCGAATCTTCTGTCCGCATTTCGGGCATTTATAGATCTTGTACTCCTTACGACCGGCAATAGCCTTTTTCTTTCGCTGCCACCATCCGCGAACCTTCATTTCTTTCTTCAGATACCACTGGTTCTCGGCACTCCTCTTACTCAGGTCTTTAGAAAACATCCGGTAATACGCATAGACTAACAGGGCCAGAGCCAGCACATAAAATATTCTCAGACCAAAAAAAGAGAGCGTCAGGCAGACCAGAGCCACAATCATCAAAAACTGATTGAAGCGGTCGTTGCCATAACGCCCCCACATGAAACGCTGTAACTTCTCTTTCATGAAGTACCACCTTTCGTCCGCCACCATACAGGGGACACATTATCCAAATCTTTCAGAGTCTCCTTCGCGAAGTCTCCTCTGAATGTTACCTACATTATGGTATGCCGAAAGGCAAAAAGCAATTAACTAAGTATAAACTTTTGTAAAAGAACTATTATTTATTCCACAGTTCCTGGGCCCGTTCATCCCAGTTTTTCGCGTATTCTGCGCACTTTCCGCACAGATGCTCCACAGACTCCGGTGACTGTAAATCAGTGGAATGTGCTCCGGTCTCATGCACCATATGCTGTAAGATTTCCGGATTTTCCAGCATCGGGCAGGGCTTTAAGTGATTGCAGTTGAAAGGCTGGTTCGCACGGTATGCCATAAACAGTGGCTGCTTCAACGCAGTCAGCAGATCTACTTCCTTGATATTGGCACCGGAATAATGGATGAATACACAGGGCTCCACATCGCCGTTTGGATTGATATGGCAGTAGTTTCTGCCGCCTGCGATACATCCGCCCACATATTCTCCATCGTTCTGGAAATCGAAGGCAAAGATAGGTTTTCCGCCCTTCATGGCACGGATTTCACGAATACGGTGATACATATATTCTCTCTGGTCCGGATCTAAGAGCAATTCGGTAGATGCATCATTGCCTACGGGCATATAATGGAAATACCAGCTGAATCTGGCACCTTTTTCAATGATCATATCCAGGAATTCATCACTGGTGACTACTTTATAGTTCTTGCTGGTATAGCAGATGGAAGTTCCGAAGATCAGACCGTACTGCTTCATCAGATCCATGGCATGCATTACTTTATCAAACACGCCCTTGCCGCGGCGTAAGTCGTTCACTTCGTCGAAGCCTTCCAGACTGATAGCTACGGAGAAGTTGCCTACCCGCTTCATCTCCTGGCAGAATTTTTCATCGATCAGCGTGCCGTTGGTAAATGCATGGAAGCCACAGTCATCGTGTTTCTCGCACAGACGGATGATGTCATCCTTTCTGACCAGAGGTTCGCCACCGGTGAAGAAATACAGATAGATACCAAGTTCCTTACCCTGGGTAACGATGCGATCCATATCTTCAAAGCTTAAGTTCAGACGATTGCCGTACTCTGCCGCCCAGCAGCCGGTACAATGCAGGTTGCAGGCACTGGTGGGATCCATCAGGATCAGCCAGGGGATATTGCACTGATGTTTCACACGCATCTCGTTGATCTCTTTTTTACCGCAGAACGCCGCCTCAAAACCATAGTCCAGTGCGGACATTTTGATGACATGGGGATCCACTTCGTTTAAGATCCGGTTCACATACTGCATCCATTTGCTGTCCGGATCCTGGATCATACGTCTTGCCGCATCATAGCTTTCCTTGCGGAAGGTATCTCCCATAAATTTTTCCGACAGATCTACCAGCTTTAAGAATGCCTTTTCTCTGTCTGTTTCGTCCTTATTCACATACTTCAGAATTCCGTCGATTGCTGCGCCAAATGCAGCTCTCTCAACTTTGTGTTTTGCGTCTGCCATACGATTTACCTCACTTTTGTCTATTTATTCTATGAATCACGGTATTTCAGATGTAATATCGAAACAATACATCCACGCCGGCAAGCAGGAAGATCAGCGCTCCACTGATCAGTACACGGTTTCTTCCATGACACCCGATCCGATATCCCGCATAGATGCCGGCGATGACCGCCAGCGCAGCCATAATTGCCAGCTGAATGATCTGCACCGTTACTCTGGTGTCTAAAAAGCCCATGCCAATTCCCGTCAGAAAACTGTCCACACTGGTAAGCATGGCCCAAATGCATAGCTGTCTCCAGGCGAAGGCATCTTCCCTTCGTTCCAGCGGGTCCCGCATATGTAGTGCCCGGACGATCAGCCATATCCCGATCAGGAAAAAAATAACTGCCGATGCCGCCCTGAACAGTCTTTCTGTCCGCTGATAGTTCATTGCAATGTACGGAAGTTCCGAAATCAGGCTTCCTAAAAGCATTGCACCGCTCTGCCATCCTGTGAACAGCAGGATCATTTTCAGGATCTGCTTTTTGTCCAGTCTGGAAAGCATAGCGCCTTTGTATAATGCATAGGTAAAGACATCCAGGGATAGTCCCACCGATACAATGAAAATTTCATACCATGCCATCCATGCAACCCCTTTCTCCCGTTATAATGTTTTTATCTCTTTTCATTTTTTACTTTAAACAATTTTCCGGCATATGGTAAGATACAACCCTTGCACAGCGTTTTTCCTGCTCTTACATTTTTTCGATAACTGTAAATATTCCGCGACATTTTGGCAAAAGTGTCGTTTAAAGTTGAGAAAAGAAAGTTTTTTGGTTATAATATTTCTATCCCGGTTCTTTTATAGGAAAAGGAGTCCTGTGATGAAGACAAAAGAATTATTGGCAGACAGTTTTCGTTCTCTTGTGCTTACCATGCCTTTTCAGAAGATTTCCATCAAAATGATCACGGATGGTGCACATGTGATCCGCCCTACTTTCTATAACTATTTTCAGGATAAATACGAAGTGATTGAGTTTCTGTTCGACCAGGACATCGGCAGCAAAGTCGAAGTCATGATCGAAAACGATATGGAACAGGAAGCCATCAAGCTGATGTTTATCTGTTTTGAAAAAAATAAGGAATATTATCATCGACTTTTTGAAACCACAGGCCAGAATTGCTTCGGAGAATTTTTTTCACACTACTGTGAACAGACCTTTTTCCGGATTCTGTCCAGACATCCTATGAGGAAAATGCCCTGCGAACTTATCACACCGCAGTCACTGGCACATTATAATGCCCTCTTATTAATTGAAATTCTAAAGTTATGGCTCTCCTCTCCGAAAGAAGTCCCTGCGGAGAAAATTTTTGAGGCCTACCAATATATTATACGAACTCCGATACTGGATATGATCCAATATCCGGAACCATAAAAAGACAGGTCGAACTGACCTGTCTTTTTATATCTGATAAACTTATAATCTTGTGATCACAAAGATATCATAGATTGCCTGAATTGCAGTCTCAAAATCTTCATTTGCCACACCGATGATGATGTTCAGCTCGGAAGATCCCTGGTCGATCATCTTAACATTGATATTTTTGTGTGCCAGTGCGGAGAAGATTCTGCCTGCAGTGCCGCGGGTGGACTTCATGCCACGGCCTACGACAGCGATCAATGCCAGGTCGGATTCGATGTCAATGGCGTCGGGATTGGCCAGTCTGTGGATGCCTGCCACTACCTTCTGTTCCTTGTGCATGAACTCATCCTGATGTACGAATACCGTCATGGTATCAATGCCGGAGGGAACATGCTCGAAAGAAATACCATTTTCTTCAAATGCCTGCAATACCTTTCTGCCGAAACCGATCTCGGAGTTCATCATATCTTTTTCAATATTGACGGAGCAGAAGCCCTTCTTGCCGGCGATACCGGTGATCACGTATTTGGACTTCTGACAGGTGCTTCCCACGATCCAGGTACCATTGTCCTCGGGAGCGTTTGTATTGCGGATATTGATAGGGATACCTTCCTGACGTACCGGGAAAATGGCATCCTCATGAAGAACGGTAGCACCCATATAGGCCAGCTCGCGAAGTTCACGATAGGTGATAGTCTCAATAGCCTCGGGATGATCAATGATGCGGGGATCCGCAATCAGGAAACCGGATACATCGGTCCAGTTCTCATAGACATCCGCTTTGGCAGCCTTGGCCACGATGGAACCGGTGATGTCGGAACCGCCTCTGGAGAAAGTCTTCACCGTTCCGTCGGGCATGGCACCGTAGAAGCCGGGTACAACTGCTTCCTTGCTCTCTGCCAGTCTGGCACGCAGTACTTCATTGGTCTTTGCTGCGTCAAATTCGCCGTTCTCATCGAAGAAGATGACGGTTGCCGCATCAATGAAATCATAGCCCAGATAATTTGCCATGATAATACCGTTCAGATATTCACCACGGGAAGCCGCGTAATTGCTGCCGGCCTTTGCCTTAAAGTTCTTCTCAATAGTCTTGAACTCATCGACAAGATCCAGATCCAGCTGCAGTCCGTCGATGATCTCCTGATAACGGGCTTTGATAGCATCCAGCTCTGCCTTGAAGCTCTTGCCCTGATCTGCCAGATCATAGCAGGCATACAACATATCCGTTACCTTGGTGTCATCGGAAAATCTTTTCCCCGGTGCGGAAGGTACCACATATTTTCTCTCCTTATCTGCCCGGATGATGTTTCCTACTTTTTTGAACTGCTCTGCGCTCGCCAGAGAACTTCCACCGAATTTCACTACTTTTGACATAACATTTTCTCCTCAACTCTATCTAATAATAGTATATCCTTTTTATACCAGACGGATCCTGCCGAGCATGTGCTCGCCCAGTGCCTCGTATTTTGCCTGAAAATCTTTTTCCTTCATACTCTGTGTGAAGTATCCGAAGTCTTCCTTCCGGTCCTTAAGATGTACCACCCGGCCTCCGGGGAACGCTGCTGTAACCGCATCTTCCGCTCCGGCCTTTGCCCGGATGAAGAAACTTCTCTCGGCCTCGCCGATGTCTGCCAGCTTTACTTCCTCTTTGTCCCAGAAGCACATGATCACCTTGCCCTGATGTCTTGCACAGTCGATGACATCCGATACTACCGCGCTGGCGGTGGGAAGCTTACCTGCGCCCCGTCCGTAATACATGGAATCTCCCAGCATTTTGCCGGTGACAAATACAGCATTGAATACACCATGTACCATGGCAAGCGGATGTTCTTTGGAAAGTAAAAACGGTGCTACCATAACCTCTGCGGTATTATCATCAATGGCCCTGCTTCTGCCCAATAGCTTGATGGTATGATCTGTGGCATTGGCATATTCGAAATCCGCTGCTGTGATCTTAGTGATACCTTCGGTGGGAACCTTCTCGGAATCCACATTTTTACTGAACATCAGGGAAGACAGAATTGCAATCTTACGGCAGGCATCATAACCTTCCACATCCGCTTCCGGATTGCGCTCCGCATAGCCTTTGTCCTGCGCTTCCTTCAGAACCGCAGCAAAGTCCGCACCCTCTTTTTCCATTTTACTTAAGATATAATTCGTAGTACCATTTAAGATACCGTTGATAGCCTCGATCTTCTCTGCTGTCAGGGAATAATTCAACGGACGGATAATGGGAATACCGCCGCCCACACTGGCTTCGAACAGATAGTTGCAATTATGTTCTCTGGCGATCTGCAGCAGTTCGGGACCGTGCTTGGCTACCAGCTCCTTGTTGGAGGTGCAGACGCTCTTGCCCCGTTCCAGAGCCTGCTTCGTGAACTGATAAGCGGCTCCGACACCGCCCATGGTCTCACAGACAATGGTCACACTGTCGTCATGTAAGATCGTATTGAAATCATGAATGACTTTGTCCTCGTAAGGATCTCCGGGGAAATCTCTCAGATCCAGGATGTATTTTACCTCCAGTTCCTGTGCGGACTTCTTGTTCACCATGTCCTTGTTTTTCTCGATAACTTCCACCACACCGCTGCCCACGGTGCCGTAGCCTAATACTGCAACGTTGATCATATCATAACCCTTGCCTTTCTCATAGCCTGCAAACTTTCAGGTACTTTAGTACCTTGCGCAGGCACAAATTGCATGTGAAAAATTTTATTCTTTTGCCAGTATTTTTACATGATGTACACTGGGCTGTCCCTCCAGCTGCTCAATCATCCGGGAAATGTCCCCCGTGGTCTGCAATACCTGAATACTCAATGTCAGAGAAGCGATTCCGTTGATGGGAATACTCTGATGGATCGTCAGGATATTGGCCCGGTACTCTGCGATGATCTTCAGCACATCCGACAATATACCCGGTTCATCATCCATCTGAAAGGTAAGAGTGATGGTCGTTCCCTGGGAATTGTCATGAAAGGGAAAAATATCATCTTTGTACTTATAAAAAGAACTGCGGCTGATACCTACCGCATCAACCGCTTCCTGTATGGTCAGAACCTTCTCTGACTCCAGAAGCCGCTTTGCTTCCACTACCTTTAACAGTACTTCGGGGATCGCCTTCTGCTTCACCACAAAATACTTGGTCGTTTCTCCCATATGTTATCCTTTCTTCCGGTTCGTATCTGTAGTGCGGACACTTGTTTTTCACCGAGGGATATTCTAGCACAGTAAAGCATGAAAGACAACCCCCATTTTTAACCTTTTGCTGTAAATTCCAAAAAGTTCAAAACAGGGGTTGTCTCTAATTCTTGCGGGGATATTTGTTCCCCGTCTCACGATATGCGTTAAAATCCCATGCCGGTCCCGTCTGTAACCATTCATACATGACGTGTTCTGTATTCTCATAAAAAATGTACCGGCGTTCTCTTTTTTCTCCCTCCTGATATGGGAAAATCGCATCTCCCGCCGCTCCGTCCATCAGTCTCACATATGCATCCTGAAGATCCTCGTAAGCTGCAGGAACAAGCGATGTCTGTAACGGATGGCTCTCTCCCACACCTTTTACCAGGAACAGAGGATTCTGTCTGTCATATGCCGAGACCTCATTCTGAGGATCAAAGCCATGATCTGCCATAACGATAATAACCGAATTGTCATACAGATCTGACTGTTTCAGCTTATCAAGAAACTGACCGATCACCCTGATATTGGCCTCCAGCGTCTCCGTATACGAAGAATCTCCTACCGCATTCAGATCCGCATCATACAGGAAAGGAACATGCCCTCCCTGCAAATGATAATACCGGAAACACTTTCCCTCCTGATACGTCACCTCTTCTTCCTGCATATGTGTGGCAAATTCTTTGAGATCCCAGGTATACAGAGGATTGCTCTCGTCCACAAAGGCATTGTGCTGCCCCTGCGTCTGTACAATGGCCCGATAACAGTATTCCTTTAGGAAAAACGGTGCGTAGCGGATGCCGCCCAGCTTGCAGATTGCCCGCCTGAAATACTTCCAGACATACGCCTCATGCTGCAGTTCCACCATATTGGAAAACTGATAGGTATACGAAGTCACCCACGGATCAGACTCATACAATGCGATGTCATAATCCCTCTCAGACAGTTCCCGGAACAATCCTGATTCATCCACAGCTGCCGCCGCGTAATCCAGATAATATTCTTCTCCTTCATACCATTTGCCCGATAAGATATACGGAACAGAAAACGCCGTCCAGGGATATGCTCCCACCATATCCGGATAATAAGTAAAATCAGCAAATGTCTCTGTATAGGCCGGATCCGAATCCATCACTTCTTCAAAAGTCTTCGCATCCACCGCATCCAACAGCAATACCAGGAAATTCTGATCCTGTGACAGACGGTACTGTCCGTTCTCCAGTGCATAATAAGTGGTTCTCTCCCGGTAAGCCCCTGTGGTCACAGTCATCGTCACAAGCGTTATCATGAGAATTCCCGAAAGTCCCGCACTCACAGCCATACAGATTCCCTGAAATCTCTTTGCACCAAGCAGCTTTGCCACGGTCACGACCGCTGCCGCTATGAGAATACACACTATCGCTGTCTTTATATTTTCTCCCCGGTAGTCCTCCCATACGATTTCCGTGCCGTCGAAAGGCGGCATATGATTCACCAGAAAATTGCCCTGCACATATAAAGTAAGCAAAACCACCAGTTCCGCTGCCGTAACGAACCGGCAAAAAACTTTGGAGATACAGGCTGCCAAAAGGATTCCCAACACATTCAGTCCAAAAAAAAGTGCAAAATTCTGCAGAACCGCTTTTAATATCTTATAAAAATCAAACCAGAATTCTGTCTGGTTCGTAACATACAATTCCAACGGTGCATAAATAAAAAAAATAAAACAGACAGCAAAAGCTGCCAGCAGTCCCGGCGCTGCCACCTTCCACCTGTCCGTCACAAAGGTTTTCCATTTCTCTTTTTTCATCTGTTCCCTCTATCTGCTGTTCTTTTGTATTCCGTCCAACATTTTAACACGACGCCTGTATAAACTCAACTCCAACATAAATAAAGGCCAGCCTGCACATTTGCATGTACGGGCTGACCTTTGCAAACAGCTTCTGCCTAGATCAGAGGATATTTATCTGTTAATTTCTGAACGATGGCTCTGGCTGCGGGAACCTGTTCCTCGCCGCCCTTGATGACCATGGCAATGGCCTCTGCCACCTGATCCATATCCTCGGTGTTCAGACCTCTGGAAGTTACCGCAGGGGTTCCCAGACGGATACCACTGGTCACGAACGGAGACTGGGGATCGTTGGGGATGGTGTTCTTGTTGGCGGTGATGTGAGCTGCATCCAACAGCTTCTCCACTGCCTTACCGGTCAGCCCGTAAGGGGTCAGGTCTACCAGCATCAGATGATTGTCGGTACCGCCGGAGACAATCTTAATGTCACGGCTCATCAGGCCCTTGCACAATGCCTGTGCGTTGTCCACAATGTTCTTCTGATATACCTTAAAGTCGTCGCTTAATGCTTCCTCGAAGCAGACAGCCTTGGCTGCGATGACATGCATCAGCGGGCCGCCCTGAATGCCGGGGAAAATAGCTTTATTAAAATTGAATTTCTCGTTGGCTTCCTTGTTGCAGAGGATCATACCGCCTCTGGGTCCGCGCAGTGTCTTGTGGGTGGTGGTGGTCACTACATCCGCATAGGGAATGGGACTGGGATGAAGGCCTGCTGCCACAAGGCCTGCGATATGTGCCATATCTACCATCAGTACCGCACCGACTTCATCCGCCACTTCACGGAACTTTTTGAAATCAATGGTACGTGCATATGCAGAAGCACCTGCAATGATCATCTTGGGTCTGCATTCCAGGGCCAGCTCCCTCATTCTGTCATAATCCAGGAAACCGTTGTCATCCACGCCGTAAGGTACTACATGGAAATATTTACCGGACATATTGACGGGTGAACCATGGGTCAGATGTCCGCCGTGATCCAGATTCATACCCATAATGGTATCGCCGGGCTTCAGCACAGCGAACTGCACTGCCATATTTGCCTGTGCTCCGGAATGGGGCTGTACATTGGCATAATCACATCCAAACAGCTTCTTGGCACGTTCGATCGCCAGATTCTCGATGACATCCACGCACTCACAACCACCGTAATATCTCTTGCCGGGATATCCTTCCGCATATTTATTGGTCAGTGGACTTCCCATAGCTGCCATAACAGCCTTACTTACCCAGTTTTCAGATGCGATCAGCTCGATGTGACTGTTCTGACGATTCTCCTCGTCAATAATGGCCTGTGCCACTTCGGGATCTACTTTTTTTACTTCATCCAATGAATACATGCCTCATTCCTCCTTATGTTACGTTAATTCGCTAAACTTATGGTTTAGTATAGCATAGAACCTTTTATTTGCAAAGATAGAAAATGAACAATGTTGGCAGAAGCCCCCTGGTGTGTTAGAATAAACTTTAACATAACTATTCAGAGCCTCATTCGCCATAAAAATTTTCAAAATTATGCTCATTCATGCAAGCAGGATTCGCGAATTTATGCAATTTTTCCCGGCTCTGAATAGTTACAACTTTACGAAAGATGGGGAATTCTCATGTATCATATTATTATCAATCCCGCCTCCCGCTCCGGAAGAGGGGCAAAGATCTGGGCCGAACAGGTGGAGCCGGCTCTGAAAGCAGGCAATACCGAATATCAGACCTATTTTTCCGGGAAAGCCGGAGAAGTCCGACAGCTGGCCGCACAGATCACCGCAGAGCATGCTGCAGAGCCTGACTTAACGCTCATCGTTCTGGGGGGGGACGGCACGATAAACGAGACCCTTCAGGGCATTGCAGATCCTTCCAAAGTCATCCTCGGCTACATTCCCACCGGCTCCAGCAATGATCTGGCCCGAGATCTGGGAATTTCCAAGGATCCAAAGGCTGCTCTCAATCTGATCCTTCATAATAATACTCCCAGAGCCATGGATCTGGGGAGACTGACCTATCTGGACGAAGACCAGCCGGAAGAACCCAGGCTTTTTGCCGTCAGCTGCGGGATCGGCTTTGATGCCGCCGTCTGTGCGGAAGCCATGAGTTCCCGGATCAAGGATACCATGAACCGGATCGGCTTAGGAAAGCTGACCTATCTGGGTATCGCCTTAAAACAGCTGATCACTGCCCGCAAGGTCTCCTGCACGCTGACACTGGAGGACAAGGTACATGACAAAAAGGAATCCGTAGAACTCCCCCGTTTTCTGTTCGTGACCTGTATGAGTCACCGTTACGAGGGCGGCGGTTTCATGTTCTGCCCTCCCGCTGTCGATCATGACGGGGTATTGGATCTCTGTTCCGTAGGCAATATTTCCAAGGGATTGGTTCTGCTGGCCCTGCCCACTGCCTTTTTCGGCAAACATTATTTTGTCAAAGGCATCAATGCCCATACCGCCACACAGATGTCCATAACAGCTTCCGCTCCTCTGTGGGTGCATACAGACGGAGAAGTGACAAGAAAGAGCCGCGGTTTCCGGGTGGAATGTCTCCCCGGTGCCATCCGGATGATCACACCTTAAACAGATTTAACACACTCTAAAGATTTTCTTAAGAATGCTTAAGTATTCCAAAAAAGCCTTGATTTTTTTGTTCCGATAGCTATACTAAAATTGATTTTAGAACATAGGTTTTTAGAGAAATGAGGTTTTTATGGAAAAATTACGGATCTTCTATTTGAAATATAAACATGCCATTCCTCTTATTATATATGGCATTATTTACATGGCCTGGTTCGCCTGGCTGGAGAAAAATACTACCGGACATTACCGGATCATACATATGGCGGCGGATGATTATATTCCTTTTTGTGAAGTGTTCGTCATCCCTTACTTTTTGTGGTTTGCCTATGTATCGGCTGTGGTCATTTATTTCTTTTTCAAGAACAAAGAGGATTATTACCGCACCTGTATCTTCCTCTTCACGGGCATGACGATTTTCCTGATCGTATCCACCCTGTGGCCCAACGGACAGCACCTTCGTCCCGCTGTTATGCCGAGAGACAATATCTTCACCCGTATGGTAGCCGCTCTGTATCGGACAGACACTCCTACCAACCTGTGGCCCAGCATTCATGTATATAATTCTCTGGGTGCACACTTTGCCATTATCCGCAGCAAATGCTTTGAGAAGAAAAAAGGCATCCGCATCGGTTCCCTGATCCTGGCTGTCTCCATTATTATGGCAACCATGTTCATCAAACAGCATTCCGTATTTGATGTGCTTACCGCATTCGTCATGGCGGCTGTGATGTACACACTGGTATATCGTTATGATCTGCTGATCGCTGTCAGAGAGTTCCGAAATAAGAGAAAAGCAAAACCGCAGATCGGCTAAAGGTTGTTTCAAAACGTGCGCCGACGGCGCAGCTATAAAAAATGCAGTGACGTTACCTACGCCACTGCATTTCTTTTGCCCTCATTTATGATCTGTTACATTACAATACTTCTTCGCTCTTCTTCAATGCCGAGGCAATGACCGCATCCATATCATAGTAGCGGTATTCCGCCAGTCTTCCGCCGAAGATCACGTTCTTTTCCGTATCTGCCAGCCTTTTATACTCTGCATACAAAGCGCCGTTCTTTTCATCATTGACTGGATAATAAGGCTCATCTCCCGGCTTCCATTCGGAACTGTACTCTCTGCTGATGACCGTCTTCGGGAGATCCTGTCCCTGTTCGTCCTTGCCAAACTCGAACCATTTGTGCTCGATGATCCGGGTCCAGGGAGTCTCACGATCCGTGTAATTCACCGCAGCATTTCCCTGGAAGTTGGGAATATCCAGCACCTCTGTCTCGAACCTGACGGAACGATATTCCAGTGCTCCCAGAGAGTAGCCGAAATAGGCATCGATGGGGCCGGTATAGACAACAGTCTCTGCCAGTTTATCCAGTTCCTCTTTCTGCTCCAGATAATCTGTGTTCAGGCGTACCTCAATGCCCTCTAACAGATGTTCCACCAGCTTCGTGTAACCGCCAATGGGAATGCCCTGATACAACGCATTGAAATAGTTGTTGTCAAAAGTCAGACGCACCGGCAGACGTTTGATAATGAAGGCCGGAAGATCTTTACAGTCACGTCCCCACTGCTTCTCGGTATAGCCCTTTACCAGTTTTTCAAAAATATCCTTACCCACCAGAGAGATGGCCTGTTCCTCCAGATTTTTCGGTTCCGTGATCCCGGCAGCTTGCCGCTGCTCTTCAATCTTGGCCGTAGCTTCTTCGGGAGTCACCACGCCCCACATTTTATTAAAAGTGTACATGTTAAAAGGCAGTGAGTACAACTCTCCGTGATAATTGGCTACCGGAGAATTGGTGAAACGGTTGAACTCCGCAAATTGCGTAATGTATTTCCACACCTTCGTATCATTGGTATGAAAAATATGGGCACCGTATTTGTGGACATGAATTCCTTCTACCGTTTCCGTATAAATGTTTCCCGCCACATTAGGGCGTTTGTCAATGACCAGAACCTTTTTCCCTCTGTCGGCCGCTTCTCTTGCGAACACCGCTCCGTACAGGCCGGAACCAACCACCAGATAATCGTATTTCATAAGTTCTACATATTTCCTTTCTCACAGTCGCATTCCTGCGCTTACGTTATTTCCGTACGACAGCCTTCTCTCCGAAGACACGTTTCAGAACCACCAGAGTAGCCAGTGTCAGCAGAATACCGATCACCAGACAGATCACCACATTCTGTACAAAACCGGCAATGGTATAAGTCACAAAAGAGATTGCCGCCACGGTCAGTACATAAGGTACCTGGGTGGATACATGGTTGATATGATTACACTGTGCTCCCGCAGAAGCCATAATAGTCGTATCGGAGATGGGGGAACAATGGTCACCCATAACAGCACCTGCCAGACATGCAGACACACCGATGATGATCAGATGCTCGGCTCCGGGTACGATAGCTCCGGTCGTGGGATCGGTAAATACGCCGGTAACGATAGGGATCAGAATACCGAAGGTTCCCCAGCTGGTACCGGAAGCAAAGGCTAAGAAACATGCTACCAGGAAAATGATGGCCGGAAGCATATTGGTAAGCCCCGTGGATGCTCCCTGCATCAGGCCTGCCACATAGACATCCGCACCTAACAGTCCGGTCATGGTCTTCAGAGTAACGGCAAAGGTCAGGATCAGCATGGCAGGAACCATGGCAATGAAGCCCTGGGTCAGACAGTTCATGGCCTCTTTGAAGGATACCAGTCTTCTGCACATATAGTATACAATGGCAAATAATAATGCGATCAAAGATCCCCAGGGCAGTCCCACGGAAGCGTCCGTTGCGCTGAATGCATCGATAAAGCCCACGCCTTCAAAGAAGCCGCCGACATAGATCATGCCGATGACACAGCAGACAATCAGTACGATCACCGGGATCAACAGATCGTAGACCTTGCCTCTGGTGGAACCTTTGGGTGCATTGTCTGCATTGGCCACACGCTCTCCCTCGGTGAACAGATCACCCTTTTCTCTGGCATTGCGCTCATGCTTTGCCATGGGGCCGTAGTCGAAGCCCATCAGCGCCATACCGACGACGAATACGATGGTCAGCAGAGAATAATAGTTATAAGGAATAGCTCTTACGAACAGTTCAATACCGGAATAAACACCTTCATCCACCATACCGGATACTGCGGCCGCCCAGGAAGAGATCGGTGCAATCATACAGATGGGTGCTGCGGTGGCATCAATAATGTATGCCAGCTTTGCTCGGGAAATCTTATGTCCGTCTGTTACCGGCATCATAACAGAGCCTACAGTCAGACAGTTAAAATAGTCATCCACGAAAATCAGAACACCTAATAAAAAGGTGGAAAGCAACGCTCCCGCTCTGGTCTTTACATGCTTTTTCGCCCATTCGCCGAAGGCTGCAGAGCCTCCTGCCTTGTTCATCAGTGCTACCATGGTCCCCAACAGGATCAGGAACATGAAGATACCGATATTCCATGCATCCGCCACGGAATTGATAAATCCTTCGTTGATCACCGTATCCAGCGTTGCAATAGGAGAAAATCCAGTATAAATCAAAGCTCCCGTAACAATGCCGATAAACAGTGACGAATATACTTCTTTTGTGATCAGTGCCAATACGATTGCCACCACAGGCGGCAGCAATGCCCAAATTGTTCCATACATAATTTTGCCCTCTCTCGTACTTTTTTTGTAACATTTCAGATACATTTTTACTTTATGGCAAACCCGTATACCTGTCAATATAATTTTCCAAATTAACGCTTTAGCACAGCAATTTATCCGTTCCTTTTCTCTTTTTCGCTTTAAATCGCTAAATTTTCTTGCATCCTTGCACGATCTGGGCTATAATGAGCAATGACATTTAGCAGAAAGGACGTGCCCTGCGCACGATGGAATACCATGAGTTTCGAATTTATCAAAAAACTGCCCACTCCTGCGGAGATCCGCAAGGAACTGCCCCTTCCGGCAGAATTAGCCAGGATCAAAGAAGAAAGAGATGCTGAAATCCGTGACGTCCTCACCGGCAAAAGCAATAAGTTTCTGGTGATTATCGGACCCTGCTCCGCTGATAACGAAGATTCCGTATGTGATTACGTCAATCGTCTTGCCAAAGTGAATGAGAAAGTTAAGGACAAGCTGATCCTGGTGCCCAGAATCTACACCAACAAGCCCCGCACCACCGGCGAAGGCTACAAGGGTATCACCAGCCAGCCCGATCCCGAGAAGAAACCGGATTTCCTGGCAGGTCTGATGGCCATGCGTAAAATGCACATCCGCGCCATCAAAGAGACCGGTCTCACTGCCGCAGATGAAATGTTATACCCGGAGAACTGGGGTTATGTATCCGATATCCTCTCCTATGTGGCCATCGGTGCCCGTTCCGTAGAGGATCAGCAGCATCGTCTGACCGTCAGCGGCTTCGATGTAGCTGCCGGTATGAAGAATCCTACCAGCGGAGATTTCTCCGTAATGCTGAACTCCGTATATGCGGCACAGCACCCCCACTCCTTCATCTATACCGGATGGGAGGTGAATACCCACGGCAACGATCTGGCACACACCGTACTGCGCGGTGCTACCAACAAGCACGGTGCCAATATCCCCAACTACCATTACGAGGATCTGATCCGTCTGTGGGATATGTATGAAAAAATGGATCTGAAGAATCCTGCCTGCGTGATCGATGCGAACCACTCCAACTCCAACAAGCAGTTCAGGGAGCAGATCCGTATCACCAAGGAAGTCATGCACAGCCGTAAACTCAGCCCCGATCTGCACAAGCTGGTCAAGGGCGTCATGATCGAGAGCTACATCGAGGAAGGCAACCAGAAGGTGGGTGCCGGCTGCTACGGCAAGTCCATCACCGATCCCTGTCTGGGCTGGGAAGACAGTGAGCGTCTGATCTACGATATCGCTGAGTACGAATAAAAAGAACGATTTTGCAAATGGGGCGCTGAATAGTTAAAACAGTTTCAAAAAAACTGTAGGAATCCTTTTAATAACGCAGGATTCACAAAACATTCCAATAAACATCCGAAGACCAATGCAATCCATATGAGCGCCAGTTTTCCCAATCTGCCGGGCAGGGATTTTTTTCCCTGCCCGGTTGTGTGATGGTAAAAATAAATACTCCGGTGCATATCTTCACACCATCTGAGTAACAGGATCATAGCCGGCAGGTAACACAGATAATGGGGAAAGATGCTCACGATCCCCAGAAGGATCCCCTTGATTCCATACCTAAACACTGCCGTACTCAGAAAAAAGCCCACAGAGAATCCGTATTTTACGGTGACTCCTCCGCAGAAAATCCATCCCAGATAAGTCGTTGCCATGATAATAAGAACCAGAAAATTCCGACATCTTTTGCACAGCACGTACCAGAACAGGATACTGCTGTCCACGGTCATATATTTCATGCGATATAACGTGTCCTCATCCAGCATTCCCGCACGGTTTAACAGAATTCCCCGTCCGAAATACACCGCAAACAATCCCACCACAAATCCCGTCAAAAACAAAAAGTGCAGCGGGAGTTTTCCCGCAGGCAACATGGATCTGTTCCATTTCATATATTCTCGTCTCCCGTCAGGCGTTGTTAGTAATATATGCGGACAACATGGAAAATCATGCTTTCTTATTCGTCTTTCAGAAAAGAAAAAGCCCATCCGGACAGGTACTGCCTGTCTGGATGGGGTTCCCTAAAATCATTATGTAGCAGCCGGTCGTGACTGCTTTTGTCTGTAACGGAATTACTCACTCAGGTATTTGGACGCGTAAGTTAAAATGCCGCAGATTGTCTTGGCATCCTGGATCCTGCAGTCGTAGATCATCTGCTTTAATTCTTCTACGGAATAAGCCTCTACATTGATGAATTCATCTTCATCCAGATGCTGGTTTCCTCTGTCTTTCAGTCCTCTGGCCAGATAAATATCGATCTTCTCATTGCAGAATGCCACTGTGGTATAAATAGAGGTCAACAGTTCCACATGGTCAGTATGATACCCGGTCTCTTCCTGCAATTCCCGCATAGCTGCCTGATCCGTGGGTTCTTCTCTCCCGTTCAGTCCGCCTGCCGGAATCTCTAACGTCTCACGCTCCAGGGCATTGCGGTACTGACGCACCATCAGAAGCTTACCGTCTTCTCTCACGGCTACTACTGCAGCCGCCCCTTTATGGTCGATCAGATCCCATTTTGCTATATTACCGTTGGGAATCTGCATGGTATCCTGATAATAGTCGATAATAGCACCCTTTGCTACCAGATCACGGCTGATACGCTTGAATTCTTCCATGACTTATCATCCCTTCTCATCCAAATCGAATACTTACCTGTTTTCCAGTAATTTATCTACGCTCACCATCTTGACACAAAGCACGAACAGATCCGTAGCCATTGCCATCTCCTCCGGTGTGGGGAAGGAAGGCGCAATACGGATATTGGAGTCCTTGGGATCCTTCTTGTAGGGGAACGTAGCGCCTGCTCCGGTCAGAGTCACGCCTGCTTCCTTACACTTTGCCACGATAGCCTTGGCACAACCTTCCAGGGCATCAAAGGAGATGAAATATCCACCGTTGGGCTTAGTCCAGGTACCGATGCCTAAGCCTCCCAGCTCATTCTCCAGCACTTGCAGTACAGCCTCGAACTTGGGACGCATGATCGCTGCGTGCTTCTTCATATGTTCACGTACACCATTGATATCCTTGAAATAACGTACATGGCGTAACTGGTTGATCTTGTCATAGCCAATGGTCTGGATAGTCATGGACTTACGCATATCATCCAGGTTTGCCTTGGAAGATGCAATAGCCGCAATGCCGGCTCCTGCGAAGGTTACCTTGGAGGTGGAGCAGAACTCGAATACCATGTCCGGATGTCCTGCCTTTTCACACTCGGAAAGGATCTCTAACAGCTGATCCTGTCTGTCATCATATAAATGATGGATGGCATAAGCATTATCCCAGAAAATACGGAAATCCGGTGCAGCAGGCTGCAATGCAGCGAAACGTCTTACGGTCTCATCGGAGTAGGAATATCCCTGAGGGTTGGAGTATTTGGGTACGCACCAGATACCCTTGATGGCGGGATCTTCAGACACCAGTTTCTCTACCAGATCCATATCCGGTCCTTCGGGTGTCATGGGCACATTGATCATTTCGATTCCGAAATGCTCTGTGATTCCAAAATGTCTGTCATATCCGGGTACGGGACACAGGAACTTTACATGATCCAGCTTACACCAGGGGGTATTGCCTAAGATGCCATGGGTCATAGCCCGGGATACGGTATCATACATGATGGTCAGGCTGGCATTACCGCAGACGATCACATTCTCCGGCTTCACTTCCAGAATGTCAGCGATCAGTTTCTTTGCCTCAGGAATACCGTCCAGGCCACCATAATTTCGAACATCCATTCCATCCTCAGCCTTCATAGCGCTCTGAGAATTTACAACATCGAGATAATCCATTGTCATATCCAGCTGGTTAACTGCCGGTTTTCCTCTGGACATATCCAGTTTCAGGCCTTTGCCTTTTGCATCTTCATATGCAGCGTTCAGCTCTGCCTTCAATGTTAAAAGTTCTTCCTTGGATAATTCCTGATATGCTTTCATTTCGTACCATACCTTTCTCGTTTTTTCCCATAGGGAATACGCTTTCTTCTGTGGACGTTGGATAATCGTATACAATCATACACTTCGAATATCATACTATAAGAAAGTTCTTTGTACAATACCTTTTTTCGAAAATTTTATCAAAAAAGCTGCTGTGCTTTAACAGCACAACAGCTTTTCTTACTTCGTATGAAATTGTCATTTCTGACTGGTCAGTTATTTGGCGTAATCAATTACGCGGCTCTCACGGATCACATTTACCTTGATCTGTCCGGGATATTCCAATTCAGCTTCGATCTGCTTGGAAATATCTCTTGCCAACAATACCATATCGGCATCTGAAATCTGCTCGGGCACTACCATAACACGAACTTCACGACCTGCCTGAATAGCAAAAGATTTATCTACACCTTTGAAATTGTTTGTGATATCTTCTAACTGTCTTAATCTGCTAGTATAGGTTTCCAGTGTTTCCCTTCTAGCTCCCGGTCTTGCAGCGGATATTGTATCAGCAGCTTGTACAATACATGCAATCAGGGAAGTAGGCTCTACATCGCCATGGTGAGATTCCACGGCATTGATAACCGTAGCGTTCTCTTTATATTTCCGACACAGTTCAGCACCCAGCTGAATATGGGAACCTTCCATCTCGTGGTCTACTGCCTTACCGATATCATGCAGCAGTCCCGCTCTCTTGGCAAGTCTCACATCCAGTCCCAGCTCCGCTGCCAGAAGACCTGACAACTGTGCAACCTCGATGGAATGCTTTAATGCGTTCTGACCATAGCTGGTACGGAATTTCATCTTACCGAGTAATCTTACCAGTTCGGGATGAATGCCATGTACACCAACCTCCAGAGTTGCGGCTTCTCCCTCTTCCTTGATCATTACTTCGACTTCCTTCTGCGCCTTCTCTACCATCTCTTCGATTCTGGCCGGATGGATACGTCCGTCCACAATCAGCTTCTCCAGCGCAATTCTCGCTACCTCACGACGAATCGGATCAAATCCGGACAGGATTACTGCTTCCGGTGTATCATCTATGATCAGGTCTACACCTGTCATGGTCTCAAGGGTACGGATGTTACGTCCCTCACGTCCGATGATACGTCCCTTCATTTCGTCATTCGGTAACTGTACAACGGAAATTGTAGTCTCAGAGACATGGTCTGCTGCACATCTCTGTATAGCGTTAACCACATATTCCTTTGCCTTTTTGTCTGCTTCTTCTTTGGCCCGACTCTCCATTTCCTTGATCATCACGGCCGATTCATGTTTCACTTCATCTTCAACAATTTTCAATAAGTAGTCTTTTGCTTGTTCAGAGGTTAATCCTGAAATTCGTTCCAGTTCCTGCACACGCTGCTCATTCAGTCTGGAGACTTCTTCCTTCATGCGATTGAGGGATTCTTCTCTGGATGCTAAACTTGCCTCGCGCTTCTCGATGGCATCTGCTTTCTTATCGATGTTCTCTTCCTTCTGCTGAACTCTGCGCTCATACCGCTGGGCTTCCGCTCTGCGTTCCTTGATTTCTTTGTCCAGTTCATTCTTGGTACGAATGGACTCTTCCTTGACTTCCAGGAGTGATTCGCGCTTTTTGTTCTCTGCAGTCTTCAGAGCTTCATCAATAATCTCTCTTGCCTTCTCCTCTGCGTTGCCGATGGTTCCCTCCGCGTTCTTCTTCAGACGGTTCGTGGTAACCTTTGCTGTGATCAGCACTGCAGCTATAATGGCAATAGCAGAAACCACTAATACTATTACAATATTAGTGTCCACTACAGGAGCACCTCCTTATGAAATTTTCATTGTACATTTTGCTCCGATAATACAAATTATCGTTCATAATAGAATGCAATTTATGTACATTCTAACAAGCAATTCACAACAGTATTAGTGTAAACTGAAATTACACCCATGTCAAGTACAAGTCGCAATTAGTCCAAAAATAGTTCCTATATCAAAACAATCTTTGTGCATTATTTCTTGCTGTTATGCGTCATCCGGTATTCTCAGAAATCATCGCTATGCATGCCACCGATGGCTTTGCGGATAGCTTCTGCGGAGAATCCCTTTCTGGCCAGAAAAGCGTAGATTTTCTGACGTTCCTTCCAGTCTGTCTCTGCTTCCGGATCATAGTGCTTCTTATGAAGCTGTTCCCGGATCATACGCTGTTCGTCCTGCTCCCCACCGTTCTCCCGCCAGACCTGCCAGGCCTCTTCCATGGTAGCTGCCGGGATTCCCTTGCCCTGCAGATCCTGTTCGATCCGCCGCCTGCTGCGGCTGTCCTCGTGATAAGTAATATAATCCACGGCATATCGCAAATCATCGATATAATGAAAGCCCGCCACATAGACGATAGCCTGCTCTATGATCTCCGCCGGATAAAAGCCCTGCTGTAATTTTGTCCGCAGCTGTGCCGTCGTATATTCTCTTCCCTGCAACAGGTTCATGGCACGAAGCTTCGCCCGCTTGGGAAGTACCTCCTGCATGATAGTCCGATAGTCTTCCTCGCTTAATTGCTGTCCTTCCTTTATATGGTAAAGACGCAATTCGCCTTTGTACAATACAAAGGCGAATTCCTGATCAATATATACTTTGCTTCTCGATTTGGAAAGTTCCGTAACCTGTGTTACCAGCATGGATCTACTCTTCCTTCTCTGCTGCGGCAGTGACATCTGCCTTTAGTCCGTAATGATCTCTGACCTTCTCGGCAATCTCATCGCAGATGGCGGGATTGTCTTTTAAATACTGCTTGGCATTCTCACGGCCTTGTCCGATCTTGTTGCCCTCGTAGGCATACCAGGCACCGGACTTTGCCACAACGTCACAGCTGGCTGCCAGATCCAGAATATCTCCTACCATGGAAATACCTTCACCGAACATGATATCAAACTCTGCTTCCTTGAAAGGAGGTGCAATCTTATTCTTAACGACTTTGACACGGGTACGGTTACCGATCACTTCACCGCCCTGCTTCAGAGCTTCGATCCTTCTGACATCCAGTCGTACAGAAGAATAGAACTTCAGCGCACGTCCGCCAGTAGTGGTCTCAGGATTACCGAACATTACACCTACCTTCTCACGCAGCTGGTTGATAAAGATAACCGTACAGTTGGACTTGCTGATCACAGCGGTCAGCTTGCGCAGCGCCTGGGACATCAGTCGTGCCTGTAAACCCACATGGCTGTCTCCCATATCACCGTCAATCTCGGCCTTGGGTACCAGTGCGGCTACGGAGTCCACTACGATAATGTCAATGGCTCCGGAGCGTACCATGGTCTCCGTGATCTCCAGTGCCTGCTCACCGTTATCCGGCTGGGAAATGTACAGGTTGTCAATATCTACGCCGATGTTCTTCGCATAGACAGGATCCAGAGCATGCTCCGCATCGATGAATCCGGCAATACCGCCTCTTTTCTGTACTTCTGCGATCATATGTAAGGTAACGGTGGTCTTACCACTGGATTCCGGTCCGTAGATCTCAATGATTCTTCCCTTGGGAATACCGCCCAGTCCTAACGCTATATCCAAACTTAAAGAACCGGTGGGGATGGTCTCCACATTCATCTGTGCCGTGGGATCTCCCAGCTTCATTACCGCGCCCTTTCCGTACTGCTTCTCGATCTGGCTCAGCGCCGCATCCAATGCTTTAAGCTTATCGTCTTTTTCCATGTCAATCTCCTTTTTGTTCAAGGAACAAATGTTCTGCTTTTTATTTAGGATAAAACATTTGTTCGTGTTTGTCAATGTCTATTTTTATTATACATATTTTGTGTACATTAAAGCTCCCTCATAAGCATTCCCCCTTATTTTTTCGTTCCGATGATCGTCTGAAATTTTGGCGAATGCCTGAACATCCTGAAATGTCTGTCGATAATCAGAGATAAAAGATACAAAAAGAATGTATCACACATCCCCGCTTCCCGCAAGGACGCATGATACATTTCCTGTGTTTTCGTCACTATCTACAATTTTTTACCCCTTCGTTTTGAGGGTATCTCACAAAATATTTTTCTGTTACTTTTTACCAAAAGTAACTTTACTGAAGTATTTCAGAATACAGCTGCGCATAAGAATCAGTGCTGCAGAGGTAGTTGCCTCTCTGATCTGGCTGCGGGTTCCGGAGAAATGATACTCTTTCACCGTAACTTCTCCCTTTACGCTGCATCCGATATATACCAGTCCTACCGGCTTTTCCTCGGTTCCGCCGTCCGGTCCCGCAATTCCGGTCACTGCCACAGCCACATCCGATTTCATTAACAGTGCGGCTCCTTTTGCCATCTCTGAGGCAGTCTTGCTGCTGACGGCACCGTATTTGTCCAGCGTGCTCTTACGCACTCCCAGGAATTTCCGTTTTGCCTTATTGGAATAAGTCACCAGTCCGGCCTTGTAGCACTCCGATACCCCGGGGACATTGATGATCCTTGCCGCGATCATGCCGCCGGTACAGGATTCCGCGGTTGTCACCGTCAGATCATTGGCCATCAGCAGATCTGCTACCGCCATCTCCAGGGTAGTCTCCGCCTTGGTACTGTAAATATCCGCTCCGAAACGGGATTTCAGTTCCTTCACCACAGGTTTAATGGCTTTTCCAGCTGCCTTGGTATCTTCCCCGGAAGCGGTGACACGGATATGTACTTCTCCCGTCTTGGCATAGGTAGCTATCGTAGGATTGGTCTGTCCGTCGATCAGATCCTTCAGGGTATCCTCCACCTGGCTCTCCGGCACACCGCAAAGCTTTACCATCTGAGAACAGATCACCCCGGGAGTCAGTGTATCCAGATAAGGAAGCACCTGCTGTTCGAACATGGGAACCAGTTCCGCAGGGGGTCCCGGCAGCAACACAATACGGTTCTTCTCCGTCTCCAGAATAATGCCCGGCGCTGTTCCATTATCATTGTCCAGCACCTTCGCTCCCTCTGGCACCATGGCCTGTTTCCAGTTGTTCTCCGTGGGCTGAATATCTCTGACTGCGAAAAATTCGGCAATGCGCTCCATGCTGTGATCATCCACCGAGAGATTCTTTCCACAGACTTCCGCCACAGTCTCCTTGGTCAGATCATCCTCCGTGGGTCCCAGTCCACCAGATAACAGGATCACATCCGAACGCTCCATGGCACATTTCAACACACCTGCCAGTCTCTCCACATTATCTCCCACCACTGTCTGGTAGTAACAGTCCAGTCCGGCTCCCGCCAGCTTTTCCGCCAGATAAGCTGCATTCGTATTCACAATGTTCCCCAGTAATAATTCGGTACCTACACAGATGATCTCCGCTGTCATATCTTTACCGCCTTTCGCTGTCACTTGTCCTATATCTTTCCCACAGACAGTATACTACACTTCTCGGGCGGAGAAAAGGAAATATTTTACTCCAGAGAATTTTCACTTTCCACTTTTTCCTGATTCCAGAGCTGGTGTCGTATTTTTTCATCCGTTCCCTTGTGACTCCGCTCCCGCCACTGAGTAGGGGTGCATTCATACCTTTTCTGAAAACAGCGGTGGAAGGTCCGCATATTAGGAAATCCGCATTCGTAACTGATCTCTGTCACCGTCTTTCTGCTGTCCTTCAACAGATTGCAGGCCAGGATCATCCGCTGCTGCGCTACATAGGAAGGAAAAGAGATATTTAACTGGGAGGAAAAAATATGGGACAGATAATACGGACTAATACCCAACTCTTTTGCCACCTTCTGTGCCGTCAGTTCCCCGGTGATATTATCGTTGATATATTGCAAAAGTTTCTGCGTGATATTCAGATCCGAAGGCTTGTCCTTTTTGATCACTGGAATATTTTCATACATATCCGCCAACAGCGCCATCAGAAGTCCCTTGTCCTGCCGAAATGGCCGCAGTTCCTTATGCAGACCAATATCTGCCAGAATGTCCAGTACCATCTGTCCGTAACGGCTGAGCATGCTTTTCTGAAAACAGGGAGACTCCATATCATAATAGGTAAGTTCTTCCTGAAATTCCCCGATGGAATCCATATCTGCAATGATCAGAAGCATTCCCACCTCTCCCACAGAACTGTAGGAATGGAGCTGGTTCGGGTAGATCATTAGGCAATCTCCGGCAGTCAGATGATAGCTCACCCCCGCTACCGTAGCATCCATCTCTCCTTCCGTCACATGAACGAATTCCATATGCTTATGCAGATGGAACGGAAAATTCGGATGCCACCAGACATGACAGTCATAGACCTTTTTCCGGCTCTCATAAAACGGTTTTACTGTGTTCATACCAATCCCCATTCCTTTCACAGTCTGCAAACTTTGGGCCGCAGGCACAAAATTTAAAGCTCTCTGTATTCTACATACCATATTCCGTCCCGAATTTCTACCTGTTTTGTTAAAAATAGCAATTTTTGTCCCATATGTAATTTCTTTTTGTCGTGCAGTCCACACTTTTTTCACTTACAATAAGCTTAAATGAAAGCAGTTCCAATTTAAAAAACAAAAAGTGAGATATATTATGAATCGTACAGAAGCCAGAGAAAAAGCTACCGCACTGGTAGCACAAATGACAATAGAAGAAGCTGCTTCCCAGCTGTTACACTCGTCTCCCGCGATTCCCCGTCTGGGCATTCCCGCCTATGACTGGTGGAGTGAAGCCCTTCATGGTGTTGCCAGAGCCGGTACTGCCACCTGTTATCCGCAGGCGATTGGCCTGGGTGCAACTTTTGACCGTGAATTATTACAGAAAATCGCCGGTTCCATCGCTTTGGAAGCCCGGGCAAAATATAATGCTTATTCCCGCCTCGGAGACCGCACCCGGTACAAAGGTGTGACCATGTGGTCGCCCAATATCAATATCTTCCGTGATCCCCGCTGGGGAAGAGGCCAGGAGACCTACGGAGAAGATCCCGTACTTACCGCTTCTCTTGGCTGTGCCTTTGTGGAAGGATTACAGACCAAAAGAGACGGTTACCTGACCACTGCCGCCTGTGCCAAACATTTTGCGGTGCATTCCGGTCCCGAGGCTCTGCGTCACAGTTTCGACGCCAAAGCTACGAAGAAGGATCTGTGGGAAACTTATCTTCCCGCTTTTGAAGCTCTGGTGACACAGGCTGATGTGGAAGCTGTCATGGGTGCTTATAACCGTACCAACGAGGAACCCTGCTGTGCTCACTCCTATCTTATGGAGGAGGTGCTTCGCGACAAATGGCATTTTGAAGGACATTACGTTTCCGACTGCTGGGCGATCCGTGATTTCCACGAGGGACATCATGTAACTGCATTTCCGGAGGATTCCGCCGCTCTTGCCCTGGAAAAGGGTTGTGATTTAAACTGCGGCTGTACCTATGAATATATTTTACAGGCATATAAACAGGGAAAGGTAACCGAAGAAGAAATCCGCCGCAGTGCAGAACGTCTTTTCACCACCAGATACCTGTTAGGACTCTTCGATCACAGTTCCCTGGACGAAATTCCCTACAATGTGGTGGGCTGTAAAGAACATCGGGAACTGGCTTATCAGGCCGCTGTGGAAAGCTGTGTTCTGTTGAAAAATGACGGTACACTGCCTCTGTCCTTGAAAGATAACAAACGCATGGCTGTCATCGGCCCCAATGCCGACAGTCATGCCGCACTGGTTGGTAACTACAACGGTACCCCGCCCCGTTCCATCACTGTAGTGGAAGGAATTACAAGAATCTGCGAGGATACCGGCTGGGATGTCAATTATGCAGAGGGATGTCTGCTCTATGATGACCCTTCCGTACGAAAGGTATTTCAGAACTACCGTATCCCCGAAGCTGTGGCATTGGCAGAATCCTGTGACCTAGCCATTGTATGTGTCGGTCTCGACTCCACACTGGAAGGAGAACAGGGAGATGTGGGTAATGCATTTGCCAGTGGAGACAAGCCAGATCTGCTGCTTCCCAAGATCCAGAGGGATCTGGTAGAACAGGTCATCGCTACCGGTACTCCGGTGATTCTGATTGATCTGGCCGGAAGCCCCATCGATCTGTCCGCTTACGAAGATCAGGTGCCTGCAATACTGCATGCCTGGTATCCCGGCGGAGAAGGCGGACGGGCCATTGCAGACATCCTGTTCGGCAAAGTATCTCCCGGCGGCAAGCTGCCCCTTACCTTCTATTATAATGCCGGACCGCTGCCAGACATTACCGATTATCATATGACCGGACGCACTTACCGTTATTTTGAAGGCAGACCCTGGAAGCCTTTTGGTTTCGGACTCACCTACGGAGAATTGCAGATCACAGAAGCAAAAGTAACTGAAGTTGATTACACGAAGGAGATTCCTTCCGCACAAATCACAATACATTGCCAGAATCCCACGGATCGTGACTTAAGTGATGTCATACAGGTCTATGTCCATGTAAACGGTTCTTCCAACGAAGTTCCCAACCACAAGCTGGCTGCGTTCGAACGGATCCGTCTGGATGCCGGAGAAAGCAAAGAATTCCGGATCACCATTCCGCCCATGGCCTTTACCACGGTAGACAATTCCGGCAACAGAGTATTTGATGGCACTTCTGCTACACTTTATCTGGGATTTTCCCAGCCGGATCTCACAGAAGAAGATCAGAAGATCTATACAGGCAACAGAGGCCAGGTATTCGCGGTCACTTTATAATGAGCATTATGGTGGTAAACCATTTGCTATAGAGAGATGTATTTTTAAAACAAGGAGGATAAATCCTCTCCTCGCCATAAGGGGAAATTTCACTTTGTGAAATTGGATTTTCCTTCGGAAAACAAGGAGGATAAATCCTCTCCTCGCCATAGGGGCTCGGATTTTCCTTCGGAAAACAAGGAGGATTACAATGAAAAGAAACAAGATCTTAAGCCTGTTGCTGTCCGTTTCCATGCTGACTGCACTCACCGCCTGCGGAAGTCAGAGTTCCGATACTCCCGCAGCATCCACCACCGATAACGGAAGCACTACTGCTGCTACCGAAAGCACCGCTTCTTCCGATGACGGTTATGTACTGGACAAGGTTACCCTCGTCGTAGACGGTACCTTCAATGCATCTGTGGATGCTTATCAGGACAAATTCGTCGAACAATGGGACACAGCTGTCAGTGAAGCACTGGGCCATCCCATCAGTCTGAATATCCAGCAGTTAGACCATTCCAGCTATGTAGATGGCGTTGGCCGTCTGTTTGCCAGCGGTGATTACCCCGATGTCATTCTGCTGAATGCCGGTCAGTATGCAGAATATGCAAAAACAGGTCTTCTGTGGGATATGACAGCTGCTTATGATAATGCAAAGTTCCACAGCCACATGGTACTGCCCGCAGTAAACGAGAATGTCCGTATCGACGGCAGACAGTATGGTCTGTCCACCGGTCTTGGCGGCGGCTGTATCACTTATGTAAAGCAGGCATGGCTAGATGCAGTCGGCATGAAGGCTGAGGATATTACCGACTGGGATTCCTACTATGCAATGTTAAAGGCATTCACCGAGCAGGATCCCGATGGCAATGGCAAGAACGATACCTACGGCGTAGCTGCAGCAGGCTTTATCGGTTCCGAGGCTCCTTACACCAACTATCTGCCTCAGTTCTGGCAGAACGCATATCCCAGCTTCACCTATGATGAGAACGGTGTATGGTATGACGGTTTCAACACCCAGGAGACCAAAGATGCTCTGCTTCGTTTACAGCAGGCTTACGCAGACGGTGTCATCGATCCCGAATCCCTGACCATGGGTACCAAGGATGTCCGTGAAAAATGGTGGTCTTCCGATCAGTCCGGTTCCTTCGGTGCTTTCACCTACTGGTCCGGTTACTGGAACGATAACTTGGTTAACAACATGGATAAGAACGGTGTAGATTCCGGACTGGCAAGACTGGCCCCCATCGCTGAAATGGATGGCTACCTGAACAGAGAATCTCCTGTATACTGCATCATTGATGACGGTGACGGCGATGATTCCAGAGAACAGGCAATCTTCGATGCAGTCTTCGAGACCATGTTCGACGGCGGTACTGTACAGACCCTGTGGGTATACGGTGCAGAAGGCTACCATTGGTCTACTGAGGCTGAGACTATTGTTACCGGTGAAGGTACTGACAATGCCAAGACCTATGAATACAAAGACGGTGAGTTCCATCTGCGTCTGAATCCTTCCGATCCCAGTGCATTATGGAAAAAGAATGCTATCGATCCTTCTTCCATGATCTGCTCCTTAGAGAATGGTTTTGAATCCGCTACCGATCTGACCAAGGAATGTAACGAGTTCTTCTCCGAACACAGCGTAGACGCTCCCCACTCTGCTTCCTGTGACGGTATTACCAACTACGGCGGTACGATCAATGATGCCAAAAACGTAGTCATCGCCGAGGTTGTTGTAAAGGGCGGAGATGTAGATGCCGCTATGGACAATTATGTTAAGACTACCCAGGATATGGTAGACGAGATCCTCGGACAGCTGAATGCAGACTAAATAGTAAAAAATAACCGATTAGCAACCTGCTCCGCCGGGCGCACTAAAAAAGCCGCTTCACAAAAATGTGAGACGGCTTTTTACGGTAACTGGAAGGTTAGTTAAATACATTGGCAAAATCCACGAACTCCCGGAGCATACGATACACATGTCTCGATGTAAGGTCTCCGGATGTGAATTTTCTATGAAAAGTGATGAGTAGTTCTCGTCATGACGGGGCCGCCTACAGTCGACATCCATGTCGACAATCGGCTGACGCGGACATCGTGTCCGCTTTCCCCCTGCCTTTCAGCACTTTTCTAGAAAATATCAACATCCTCCGACAAACATCTTCGACATGGCACCGCATACGCCGGGAGTTCTGCGTTTTGGAAAGCTTTCAAAAAAACCAGTAGCCCCGGCTGGGTATAAGAATAAGCAGTGCCGTAAGCAGACGTCGGTACCATAGCGTCCCAAGGGACGCATTGCGGTCGTATTGTGACCGCTTATGTACCGCTACGCTCTGCGACAGGAGCGCATCGTACTAAAGTACGAGCGTGCCGCGTTTCTTATACCTTGCCAAGGGCTACGGGGATTTGATAGCATTTCTTAACTAACTTTCTATTTACTTCGTATCCTTCATAACATCTTTGTTCTTCACGAGATAATCGATCAGAGATACTACGGTGAGGATCAGTGCGATCCACATAATAATATCGGTGAGGATCTGTAACTGCGGGAAGTTGGCGATCATCAGACAGATCATAACCATCTGGAAGGTGGTCTTGAACTTGCCCCAGTAGCTTGCGGCGATGACTACACCGTTGTCGGAAGCGATCAGGCGGAAACCGCTGATGATGAACTCTCTGGCAATAATGATGATGACCACCCAGGAAGGGATGCGGTTCATCTCGATCAGTGCGATCATGGCGGAACATACTAACAGCTTATCCGCCAGCGGATCCATGAACTTTCCGAAATCTGTGATCAGATTGTATTTTCTGGCGATCTTACCGTCGATCAGATCCGTCAGACTGGCGATGATGAAGATAGCCAACGCGATCATATCCGTCACGAAGGTATTATCGCCGAACCATCCGGCCTGGCCTCCCAGCAACAGGATAATAAACGGCACGATCAGGATCACACGGAAAATAGTCAGCTTGTTAGGCAGATTCATCTTACTCATGGTATATCTCTCCTATCAGATCATATTCATTGGAATCGGTGACCAGAACCTTGACAAAATCTCCGGTCATCAGATTCGCTGAAGTATTTACAAACAGATAGCCATCCACATTAGGGGCATCTCTGTAGGTTCTTGCGACATAGGTCTCTTCGTCCGCTACCTTGCCCTCGATCATTACAGTCAGGATACGACCTACCATATCCTCCGCTTTGTCAAAAGCGATGGCCTGCTGCAGTTCCATCAGTTCATCTCTCCGGAATTCCTTGACTTCCTGCGGCACCTGATCTTCCATGGTGGCTGCGGGAGTATCTTCCTCCTGGGAATAAGGGAATACGCCCAGACGATCGAATTCCATCTCGTTAACAAAGCGATACAGTTCCTCAAAATCCTCCTGAGTCTCTCCAGGGAATCCGCTGATCAGAGTCGTTCTCAAACAGATATCGGGAATCTTCTCCCGAAGCTTACCGATGATAGCACGAAGTTCTGCCTGGTCGGTACGTCTTCCCATGCGCTTTAACACATTGTCGGAAGCATGCTGAATGGGAATATCCAGATAATTGCAGACCTTGGGCTCTGCAGCAATTGCATCAATCAGCTCGTCCGTGATCTCCTCAGGATAGCAATATAAAATACGGATCCAATAAATGCCGGGAATCTGCGCCAGTTCATGCAAAAGTCTGGGCAGTTCCTTTTTACCGTACAGATCCATACCGTACAGCGTGGTCTCCTGTGCTACCAGGATCAGCTCCCGTACGCCCTTGTCCGCCAACTCTGTGGCTTCTTTTAACAGACTCTCCTTGGGAACGCTGCGGTAATTGCCTCTAACCTTCGGAATAATGCAGTAGGTACAGTGTTTGTCACAGCCCTCTGCAATTTTCAGATACGCAAAATGTCCGCCTGTAGTGACAACACGGTTGGTCTCTGTCACAGGGGCGGCATTGATATCTTCATAATGATTCTGTTTCTGGCCTGCCAGAATCTCTTCCAGAGCGGCCACGATCTCATCGATGGCAGTAGTTCCGATAATGGCATCCACCTGCGGGATCTCCTTCTGGATTTCCTCACGGTAACGCTGTGCCAGACAACCTGCTGCGATCAATGCTTTGATCTGTCCGCTGTCCTTCAGTTCTCCCATCTGCAGTAATGTATTGATGCTCTCTTCCTTGGCATCACCGATAAAGCAGCAGGTGTTTACTACTACTACATCTGCCTCTGCTTCATCGTCCGTGAAGGTATAACCTTTTTCCTGGAGCATGCCAAGCATCTTCTCGGAATCGACAAGATTCTTGTCACAGCCCAGGGATACAAACAATATCTTCATGCGTCTTATGCTTCCTCATCATCACCAAGGATTTTAATCTTACCCTGATTCAGCTCTTCTACTGCGATAGACAGGGGCTTATCCACCTTGGCTGTTACCAGAGGCTCGTCACCTGCGATGATCTGTCTTGCTCTCTTAGCAGTTGCCATAACAATAGAATAACGGCTGTTGACTACAGGTGCTTCACCGGGTTCTACCTCGCTGTTTACTACTTTCATTAAATCGGTATAAGAGGGATGTAACATTTTATTTTGCTCCTTTCGCGAAACCTTTCAGTTCCTCTCTGATCTTTTTGATAAATTCTCTACGACGGGACGGTACATTTTTCGCTGCTTCCACATACTTCTGTACCGCTGCAGCACACTCGTCCAGATCGTCGTTCACTACTATATAATCATAGGCATCCATGCCTTCTGATTCTTCATAAGCCCGTGCCAGTCTCTGTGCGATCACATCTGCTGTCTCGGTTCCTCTGCCCACCAGTCTCTTCTGCAGTTCTTCTGCACTGGGAGGGGTAACAAACAGTAACAGGCTCTCCGGGAACTGCTCTTTGATCTTCATGGCTCCCTGGATCTCGATCTCTAAGATCACATCCTTGCCTGCCTGCATCTGCTCTTCCACATATGCTTTCGGTGTTCCGTAATAATTGCCGCAATACTGAGCATACTCGATAAATCCGTTTTTTGCAATATTTTCTTCAAATTGTTCTCTGGTACGGAAGAAATATTCTCTTCCGTCCTCCTCGCCTTCTCTGGGCTGTCTGGTAGTCATGGAAATGGACAACGCATAATTGTCATATTCCGATAACAGCTTTTTCACCAGTGTTCCTTTGCCGGCTCCGGAGAATCCGGAGATCACCATCAATATTCCCTTATTCTGCATCTTCTCTGTCCTCTTTTTCCTCTCCCGGCCACAGTGCCTGTGCTCTTCCCGCGATTGTCTCGGGAAGCAGTGCCGACAGAACGACCTGACTGTTCTCCATGACCAGTACCGCTTTCGTCTTCCGTCCCTGTGTGGCGTCGATTGCCTGTCCGGTCTCCTTGGCCTTCTGCACCAGTCGTTTGATGGGTGCGGCCTCCGGGCTGACGATGGCGATGATCTTATCCGTATTTACAATATTGCCAAATCCTATATGGATCAATCGGTTCATGGTATCACCTTTCGTAGCCATGCAGTTCCCATTCGCATAACCGCACGATATCGTGCTTCCCGCTGCTTCGCAGCTTGTTATTCAATATTCTGTATCTGCTCTCTGACTTTTTCGATCTCGGTCTTGAGCTCAATCGCACAGTTGGAGATCTCCAGATCGTTGGACTTGGACAGGATGGTGTTGGCTTCGCGGTTCATCTCCTGTGCCAGAAAATCCAGCTTTCTTCCGATACTGCCACCGGCCATCAGCGTACTCTTCGTGGTCTCGATATGGCTGCGCAGTCTCACCAGTTCCTCATCTACGCATACCTTATCTGCGAAGATCGTCACCTCGGTCAGAAGTCTTCCTTCATCTACAGTAGTATCGCCCAGCAGTTCCTTCACACGGTCTTCCAGCTTCTGACGGTACTCAGTAATGATCTGGGGAGAACGTTCCGTAATGAAATCCACCAGCTTCAGCATGCCATCCAGCTTGCTAATTAAGTCATCTCTTAAATGCTCGCCCTCGGTGATCCTGGTCTGTACAAACATCTCGCAGGCACCCTTCAGGGCTCTCTGCAGTTCTTTCCACAGTTCTTCCTCATCGATGTCCTGTTCTTCCATCACAAATACATCCGGATACTTGGACAAAGTGGACACTCGGATATCGCAGTCTAAGTCAAAATCACTGGCCATCTGCTTCAGGTATCCCAGATACTCCGCCGCCAGTTCCTTGTTGTAACGGACATTGGACGTGTTCTCGGAAAAATCCTCGTAGGTAATGAACAGATCTACTTTACCTCTGGAAATATAATTCTTCAGTTCACTGCGGATCGCAGATTCAAAGAAATTCAACTTCTTCGGCATTTTGATGTTCACATCAAGGTAGCGATGATTCACAGACTTCATCTCTACGGTAAACTTTCTGTTATTCTCGGCAGTTTCACATCTGCCAAATCCCGTCATACTCTTGATCATAGCTTCTCCTGTTGTAAGGGCGTGTAATACCTTCCGCAATTTACGGTTTTCATTCTATTATAGAATAAATATGCCCTTTCCGTCAAGTGCAGGTGCCCTATTTACACTATTTCCACTCGTCGTAATGCTCCAGAAAATGATGCTTCACACCATCCTCTTTGTAGGCGATGATCGTACGTAAGTTTACATTCTCCACACTCTTGAAAATATTCCCCTCGATAAAAGGGTTAGTCTGTTTCAGCGAAGCGATCAGGTTCTTAATCTCCATACGCTTGGAGGGACTGCTGCCATCGGTACGGCAAGTGGTACAAGTGTCAGTGAACCGGCAGGCACACTGAATAAAATGCAGATCATTGTAATCTCTCCAGTGCTTGATGTCATCCTCCCTGATCAGGTACATAGGGCGGATCAGCTCCATGCCCTCGAAATTCGTACTGTGAAGCTTCGGCATCATGGTCTGTACCTGTCCACCGTACAGCATTCCCATCAGGATCGTCTCGATGACGTCATCGTAATGATGTCCCAGAGCGATCTTGTTGCAGCCCAGCTCTTTCGCATGACTGTACAGATAGCCTCTGCGCATTCTCGCACACAGATAGCAGGGGGAATCCTCTATGTCATACACCGCATCAAATATCTGGGATTCAAAAATGGTGATGGGAATATCCATCAGCTTCGCATTGTTCTCAATGATCTTACGGTTTGCCTCGCTGTAGCCGGGATCCATCACTAAAAATACCAGTTCAAAGGGGAACTTGTTATGGCGTTTCAGCTCCTGGAACAGTTTTGCCATCAGCATGGAATCTTTACCGCCGGAAATGCATACAGCGATCTTGTCGTTTTCCTGAATCATATCGTATTCGTTGATAGCTTTGGCAAACCGGGAAAACAGGACTTTGTGGAACTTTTTGCGGATGCTCTTCTCAATTTCCCTTGCCCGTTCATTTTCCTTTTCTCCGGGCTGTTCCTTCTGCATCAGGTTCAGCAGCCATCCGGTATAGCCGCCCTGTAAGCTGTAGGCCTCCATTCCCTGTTCTCTGAAATACTCTGCAGACACCTTACTGTTCTGTCCACGGCTGCAATACAAAATTACTTTTTTATCCCCTGCTGCCGCCGCCAGTCTGTCTATAAGTTCACATTCGGGGATTGCAATGGCTCCGGGAATCATTCCATAGTTTACTGCTTCATCCCCTCTGGTATCCACCAGGATGTATCGGTCAAGGTCCCGGGACTGTAGTTCTTCCCATGTGATCTCAATGGGCCGTATTGTCTCTTTTTCTTCCATTTTTATATTCCTTTACTCTGCCCGAACAGGCAGTCTATTGTTTTTCCTCTCTCAGTCTGCTACACTGTTATTAAAAATATGGTAACTGAATCGTTACATTACATCCATAGAAAGGCACACAAATGATTCCTTATACTACTTTAGATTCCATTATAGCTCAAATGCCCGAACGCACCGGGCACACTCTGTTAGATGAAGACCAGGGGTGTGTAAAAGGGTGTCGTATGGGCGTATCCCTCTATCGCAACACAGAATATCACATGCCGCAAAAGCATGACGATCAGGAAGGCTTCTTCGTATTGGACGGAAAAGGATATGCTCTCATCAATGGCGAAGAAATCCCTCTGCTGCCCGGTACCGCCTTTATGGTACCGGCTCACACGGATCATGTGATCAGACGGGATCCCTCCTGTGACTGCTGTAAGGTTCTATGGTTCCATGCCGCAGTAGAATGATCCTCAGTCCCCACATACCGCCAGAAGCTCCGGCAGCTGTGCCTGAAGCTCTGTCAGGCTGTCGCACTTTTTGTCTACCAGCGCAAGAATCTCTTCTGTGGGCGGCAGCTGGTCCGGCACCATCACAGTATATAAACCTGCCGCATAGGCGGACCGGATACCGTTGAAGGAATCCTCCACCGCCAGTGCCTGTCCGGGTGCAACCCCAAGCTCCTCGCATGCCTTCAGATAAATATCGGGTGCAGGCTTGCCATGCTCCACCATGTCGCCGCAGATAATTTTCTGAAAATAAGATGTGATACCCGCTCTGTCCAGATGCTCCATAACTGCGGTCCTGCGTGTAGAGGATGCCAATGCTGTTGGAATGCGGTTCTCCTTCAGATATTCCAGGATCTCATGCACGCCCGGCTTCTCGGGAAGGCCTTCCCGTTCTTCCTTTTTCTTAAATCTCCGGCTGCAATCCTCATGCAATTCTTCAAAAGACACATCGATGCCCTGCTCTGCTTTCGCTGCCTCGAACACTTCCTTCGTGCCCTGCAGTGTCCTTCCGATACAGGCTTTGGAAATCTCGTCCACATTTTTAAGGCCCCTGGGCTCCGCCGCTTCTCTCCAGCACTCCATATACATCCTCTCGGTATCAAAGAGGACACCGTCCATATCAAATATCACTGCGGTTATTGTTGTCTTCATAATTCTCCTCACATCCAGAGCACCATCAGATTGTTACCCATACCGATGATCCTCATCATTTTGCGCGTAAATAGTAATCGATGATATCTGTCTCTTCCATGGAAATATAAGTTCCGTACATGGCTATGTTGCAGCACAATACCCTGCTTCCCGCAGGGAAGATCATCTCATATCCTTTAGACGAAGCCAGCCCCGGATATCTGTCATCCGCTCTTCCGTAGGAAAAATAAGCAGCGGAATTACCTATCTTCAAAGGTTTCGGTGCCCCAATCCCTCCGGCGATCAGAGCCTCGTCCTTTTTCCATTCAAAAAAGCTCCAGTTCTTTTTCTCTCCGAGTTGCCTTGGTTCTCTGCTTCGTTCCGTCAGCAGAATCTTACCCTGTGTATTTAAAAATGTCAATGCTCCCGTCTTTTTATCCACACGGATCTGAGCATATCCCGCTGTAATTTCCACCAGGGAAGGATTCTCCCGCACCGTGCATCTGAGGTCTCCTGCTGCCGTCACCGCCGCTTTCGGGAATTCACGACACTGCCCTTTGGCAAAACAAATCCGGAACAGATCCACCGCAAGGGGTGTGATCCGCAAGGTTCCGTAACTACTCAAAAGATCCACATAGCCCTTGCCCTTCATGACCATGCGCACAGCGCAGTCGATCCTGGAATGTCCGGCGGGCATCAGTGTTTTGGCATCCGGCATATCGCCGTACTCGCCGTTATTTTCTACCATCCGCGGCTCCTGTCTGCCGGTTGCTCTGCCAGCATTGCCGTTTCCTGCCCCGTATACTTTCGCAGGTGACGGCTGTCCCGTCCGCCTCGATTCAGGTCCCCCTGACTGTCCTGCTTTCTTCGGTGTAGCGCCGTCTGTTGTCCCCTGACTGTTTCTTGTCACGATGATCTTCTTTGGGCCGTAACGCTCTCTGGCCACACGTTCCTTTTCCGCTTCCTGTGCCCTCTGTCTGTAGATCTCTTCTTTTGTCTTCTCCGGCTCTGCCTGTTTTACCACCGTTTTCACCGGCTTCTTCTGGGCATCTGCGGCAAGGCGCATTCTCTGCTTCTGCTCTGGGGATACCGGATCTACGATCAGTCCGGTGAGTTTCCCCCGGTACAGCACCGTCAGTTCATGCAGGGCTCGGGTGGCTGCCACGTACAGCTGCTTCACATACCCGTCTTCCACCGGGTAATCTTCCTCCGAAGCGTTGAAGATCAGTACTGCATCGAATTCCAGACCTTTGGTGTATTTTAACGGAAGCACCATGACGCCCTCGCCGATCTCCCATTTTCCCGCATCTCCGGTATTCAGGTCCACGCTGCCCTGTAAGGCTGCTGTTACTTTTTCCGCCTCCGCTTCGTCAATGCAGACTACGGCAATGGTATCCAGCCCCTTGCTCTGCCATGCTTTGATGACCTGCTCCGCCTGTGTCACCTGCTCTGTAAAATCCACACATTTTTTCACCGCGACCGGTTCCCCATGACGTATGATGGGCTCCACCGAATAGACCGGAAAGCTTCCGTGATACAGAATGTCCGTGGCAAACTCCGAGATTTCCACCGTGTTACGGTAGCTTTTCTGCAAAATGCCGAAATAATCAAACTCTCCAGGCAGCATCAATTTCCGCAGTTCCGTCCAGTCGTTGAGACCGTAGCGGTCGGAAATATTCTGGGCCACATCTCCCATGATCGTATAGGTACATTTGCTCAGACAATATTTTAAAGACGCATAGGCCATCATGCCGAAATCCTGGGCTTCATCAATGACCACATGCCCCGCCTCCCGGATCACCGTGTCCTCCTTGATGCGCTTGTAGAGGTAGGCCATGGCCGCCAGATCATAGACATCGTAGCCACCTTCCGGCGCCTCGACCGTGAAATCTTTCTCCTGCTCTTCCTTCAGGAACTGTTCGTAGAGTTCCGCCACAGAGCCCTTCCATTCCCTTTTTCCGAAATAGGTCTCATAATAATGCTTGAGCTTCTGCTTTTCCGGCTGGGTATAGGAATAATATTTTCCGCTCAGCTCATTTTCCAGCCGTGCCATCAGATAATCCGTCAGTCTGCTGATTTTGTCCGCCCGGGACAGATCCTTTGTCTCTTTCAATAAGCGTGCAATGGTGGCCCGGTCCAGCAGCACTTTGCCAGTCTTTTCGATCACCACGTCCTCTCTGGGTATCGCGCGGTATTCGTAACGCAGGCAGAAATTCTCCAGCTCTTTAAACCAGACAAGAGTTCCCTTCACCGCCGGGGTCACACCTTTTACCACCGGCTTGATCTGCCAGGACTTGTCCCAGTCCTCGTACAAAAGCCTTACGAACAACTGCTCCATGGTCATCTGGGAGACACCGTAAACATTCAGTTCCGGCAGCACTCCCGTTATATAGTTTAAGAGCACCTGATTGCTTCCCACAATATAAAAATCTTCCGGTGCAAACTCCTGATCGTAGTTGTACAGGATGTAGGAAATACGGTGCATGGCCACTGTGGTCTTGCCGGAGCCCGCCGCTCCCTGTACGATCATGTTGTGCTGGGGCTTTTTGCGGATGACTTCGTTCTGCTCCTGCTGGATTGTGGCAATGATCTCGCCCAGCACCGCCTTTTTGTTCCGCGCCAGATATTTTGTCAGCAGTTCATCGTTGGCCACCACATCCGAATCGTAGAAGTCCTTCAGCTCATCATTTTCGATCTCATAGGTGCGCTTCCGCGACAGGGTGATGTCGTATTTTCCCTCCCCTTTTACGGAATAAGAGACATCCCCCAGGGCGGCATCGTAATATACGCTGGCAATGGGTGCTCTCCAGTCGATGACCTCCGGTTCTGCCGGGTTATCCGCAATGACACTTCTGCCGATATAGTAGACCTCGTCTTTTTTCAGTTTTTTGTCCCGGAAATCGATTCTGCCAAAGTAGGGCTTTTTCCTCGCCTGTTCCGCCCGGCGCAGATCCTGATTCACGAACTTGAAGCGGGCATCCGCATTGTGCCACAGGGTCTGGGCTTCCTTGTCGTTCTCGTCGAATTCCTCCTGCATGGCATGCAGTTCTTCCGCCAGAGCCTGTACACTCTGCCTGTTGGCATCCACCTTGCGCTGTGCGATCTCTAACGTATGCTGTAATCTTTTTTCCTCATCCTGCCTCGTAATGCCGGGTAAACTGCTCATATTCTCTCCTGTTCAAAACCATAAAAAAGAAAAAGCAAAGGAAGCCTGTCGAAGACTTCCTTTGTATGTATTCTAAATCACATTTTACCAGTCAGAGCCCCAGTCATCGTATCCTGAGTCCCAACTGTCATTGGAATCCCATCCGGAATCCCAGCTGTCATCATCCCAGCTATCGTTATTATCATCGCTGTACTCATAAGGAGTGTAATAGGACGAATCCTCAAAATCCTCATATTCCGCATCGCTGTCATAGCTGTAGGAATCGTAGTAATTCTCATAATCACTGTCCATCCAGGATTGCGACGGTGCGTATTGCCAGGAATTATCCTCCCACTCGTACCAGTCCCCGGAATAATAGTAATAGCTCTGGTCTCCATAAGTGTAGTAGCCGGTACTCGGTCCGCTTTCCCCTATGAGTGCAAAAATAACGGACAATGGTATGATTGCTATTATTGCTATCAGGAAAATCGAAAAAAGGGTTTTGGACAAGGCTTTTTCCGATTGCTTTTGCTGCGCAGAAGCAGTAGGCCCGGAAACCGGCTTTGCAGCTTTCGGCTGCTGGTGCGCCTTCTGTACGGCCACCCTTTCCTTCATCTTCTGGTAAAGTTCGTTGACCGCATAGGCTTCGTCCGATCCCTTGTAGCGTACCGCCCGGGTGCCATCCTCCTTGTTCTTATAGACGACAAAAGTGCCGTCGGTCTCATCCTTGTAAATACCGAAGGCTTTAGCTCCCTTGTAATCCTCACCGATAAAGGTCCGCATTTCCTCCAGCGGAAGGTTCATCTCCTTCGCCCAGGCTTTCAGTTCCTCAATGGTCTGAGGCACGCCGTTGGCATGACGGTTATAGTTGTTGTTTACTCCTCCGCAGTTCGGGCAGACCTGGTCGAAATCATTGATCCAGCTGCCACACCAGTCGCATTTTATCTTCATGTTCCCCTCCTGAAAATACACGTTGCAATAGTTTCTGTTTTATTGTACCACGTTCTGCACCTGCTGCCAACCTAGGAAATTGCCAATAAAATGCGGCTTTCTCTGAGGGTCTTGCTCTGGTCGTAATCATACTCTATGGTCTGGATACTGACATCCGGAAAACGGGCATGCAGCCGCTGCAAAATCCCCCGCTCGCAGACATGGCTGACCAGACATCCGAAGGGATGCAGGATCAGCACACTTCCACAGCCTTTTTCCACATATTGTATCACCTCTGCGGCAATCAGCCAGCCGTCACCGGTATTGCAGCCCTCCGCCAGAATCCCCTGCACTTTCTCCTTCAGTTCCGGGAACGGCAGATCCGTCTGGAACCGGTCTGTCTCCCCGATCACCGTAAGCAGATGTTTTTGTGCCTCACACAACCGGTGGAGCACAAAGGCACAGGCTTTCGCCATGATGGGATTGTGCTGGTACTTTTCTACCTTATACCGCTCTGTATCCACCAAATACAGACAGTAGTTGACGAAACCACCGCTGTAAGGCTCCATTCCCTGCCGGAGCAGAAAACTTTCGATATCGTCATTTCCCAGTTTCGAACATTTCATATAGATCTCACCGGTGATGCCGACTCTCTTTTTCTTCCCGGGTTTCACCGGTACCTTCGAAAATACTTCGCAGGCATACCGGTAATTTTTCTCTCTGGTGTGCCGTCCGTTCCTGTGTCTCCGAATGCTCTCGCACAGTTTCTTTTCCACCTGACTGCGGATGCGGTCCGTCTCTCCCGGATTCTGTTCGTAGGGCTTCACCTGCTGGTACAGGCACATGATCAGATCGCCATAGCATCCGGCAGCGATCCCACCGGACAACAGCCCCGGAGTAATACGAAAGCCGGTATGTTTTTCCTCTCCCATGAGATTTAAGGAAATCACGGGGATCTGCGCATACTCCGTCTGCCCCTGCTCCGCCATGCGGTACAACACTCTCTGGAGCAGATTGTAGATATTCCCGGCTCTGCAGGCACCACCCGCCTGCGGCTCCATAAAAGCGATCTCCCCCGGATCCCGCTCCCCGCTTTCCAGATATTCCAGGAACTGTGCAAGGATCAATACCGTCGGATAGCAATAGTCGTTACTGATATAGCGAAGTGCCAGAGTGCGGTCCTTCACCGGGTTCTTTAAAGTCTCGAAGGAATACCCCTCCGCCCGGAATGCCGCCTCCAAAAATACATTCGTGTACTCCAGCATCTCGCACAGCAGGATCGTACGGGTCTTCTTGTCATGACGTGTGAAATTTTTACATACTCTGTGCAGTTCCCCCATACGTTTTCCTCATCTGACCGGGTATCTCATCTGACAGGCCTTGTTCCATGATCATCATCAGCTTTTTTTAGTTTGTATTTTCTATTGGTATTCGTTCCTATTCTCTCAATATTTTCCATTTCAGAAATGATTGCCCTTGTTCTTGCCGGACTTAGCCCAATATAATCGGCAATTTCATTTGTCTTAGCTTCTCCATGTTGTGCGAGATACTCATATATTTTTGCAATATTACCGCTTGTTTTCTTTGCTTGTTTTCTTTGCTTGTTTTCTTCGCTTGTTTTCTTCGCTTGCTTTCTTCGCTTGCTTTTCTCACTTGTTTTTCAACAAATTCAAGTGTCAATATCGTCCGATCCGGATCAAACCGTTCTTCAATTACAGGTTCCTTCCATCCTTCATCTTCCCATGTATTAAATATATTAGGAACACCACTGCCGGAACGTTCACCGATATTAATAAGGTTAAACATCTTCATAAGAGATTTATTTCTCGGATCTGATTCTCCACCCTTACACATTTGTATTTTACCTGTCCTTATATATCCGGGATTCTCCAATACAAGTTTCTTAGGTTTTTTCACATCCATAATTATTTTATTATATACCCTGAAATAGAAATCACAAATATTTCCGGACCATTCCCCTGAACTGGATTGCAGACGATCTGTCCATCGAATAGCAGGATCAAGCATTTCACGATAATCCAGAAAGTATTCCGGAAAATGTCTTACAATGTTATATTCCTCTCCAAACATCAGCATCCCAGCCGCCGTAGGATGAAGTTGTCTGTCCTCTCTTGATATAGCTGCCGCGCCAATACTTCTCAAGTATTCACTATCGTTTAATCTTTCAAAAGGATGCCCCGGTTTCAATGTTCTGTGACGGTTTCTATATCCCTGTATCGTCTCATAGTTCAAATCCTCCATCGGGACCTCGTCCAGTACCTCCATATCCATAGTATTTTCAGCCTGATCACGAAGCATTGTTTTTACCTGTAGACGTGTACAACGATAATCGCCTTCATGATTTCTTCTAAATGTAGCGCCAAACAGATCATTATCAACATATACCGGCTTTTCTTCCCGTTTCGCCATTGGGACATGAATAACAATAATTAAATCCCCGTTTACATCATATATTTCTACATCATCGTCTTTTAAAATATTAGCACTTACTTTTTTGCGATTATTAATTGTATCCCAGAATTGCTTTATAAGTTTCTCTTTATCCGCCGCTTTAAGTCCTGTAGTATGCCAGGAACCATCCTTATTTTCTACAACACCAAGAATGATTACTCCACCATAGCAATTGGCAAATGCAGAATACTAGTCCCATAAGGACACTGGTAACCCTCCATTTGCCTTCTTAACTTCCCGACGATTATCTTCTTTGTATGAGTCAAATTTTGATATATCAAACAGATCCTTCAAACAATATATCCCCCTTTATTCATTTCCCGTCTTCTTTTCCTATATATAGCCACACAAATATTAACTGGTCATTTTTATTGTACTCATATCTTTGCCACAACGCAATGGTTCCCCAAAAATCTATTTTTATATTCCATTGTATTTCTTTAACTGCAACGCTTCCGTTGATTCTATGGTTGTATGCTTGCTACTTATATATCTACAAAAATATCCGTCAGTTCTTCACGGGATATCGCCGGTTCAAAATAATAGAGCTGTGTGTAAATTCCCGTATAAATAGTACTATCCTCAGGATCTGTGCCAAATGACATTCCACCGGTATCTACGATCCATTTCACTTTGTCATTTTCCCATACAAAATATAGGTTTCTGTCTCCACTGGTTAAATAATGCTCCCAGTAAAGAATATGTCCATCCAGATCATAATACTGAATTCCACCATCCGTATAATAATCTACATTATCTCTATAACTTATCTTTATGTAATCCTCATAGGATTCCCTTTGAAAAATATAATCCTCGGAGTCTCTTGCAGGGAAATTTCCAATAAAATCCAATTGCAGTCCATCATATTTTTCCAGACCATCCATGTTTATTAAAATACATGTATTTTTTATATCCGTGCTGTCTGGGACCGGTTCTTGAAATACAAAAACAGTATTTTCAGCAGAGGTCTTATAGGAGAACATTTTTATCCCTGCTATGTCTAATAATTCCTCTTTTGTTTCCATGTCCGCATTATATGTTTCCAGAAAATTCCTTACAAAGCCATTTTCACTCTGTCTGTCTGTTTTCATTTTGGATGTTAATACATCGTTTCCTTCATTGTCCCAGTAATATACCTGAACATCCTGCTTTCCGCAGCCGGAAAACATTAACATGAATCCTATTAACAATATGCTGATTTTTTCTTTCATTTTTCTCCTGACTTTCTATTTTTCCAGCATAAACCAGCCTTCTTCAATACGCATGATCATCTGGTTCTTATTCACCGGCACACAGACAATGTCCTCTCCATCCTGACATTTTATATTGCACACAAGAATCTCATCATCATAAATGCTCAGGCCATCGTGGATATCCATTTCCTGTTCAAAATCTTCCCGCCCCGTCTTTCTGACTTCTATTCCAACTGTCTGGCGGGCGGTCTCCAATATTCTGACTTCATCTTCCGAGACGATAACACTTTTTCCCAGCCAGTCTTCCGCCTTAAAATTCGTGCCCTGCAATATTCTTCCCGGCGCCTCCTTTTCTATTTCCTCAAAACCGCCTTCGTATGAGTTTTCATAGCTGTCCAGATATGCAATTTTCCATGTTCCGTTCAAATCTTTTTCACTCACCTTAGGGTCACAGTATTGAAACGGTTCTAGCAAATAATCCCCGCCGCAAAACCCATAGACTATATGTGTTTTATCTAAAATAACAATGTAATCCACGCAGTAGTCAGATTCATCATACATTTCATCAATATATCTAAGGAACCGGACCTGTTCTATATCCGCATAATCTTCTATCATCCAGAGAGAATCGATATCCAGCCATTCATCCTGAGTAGAATAAGAAACTATATCCGAATCATCAAATTGTATTTTTTCCCATTCCAGGTAATCCGGCCATGCCACAATGCTCTTTTCTACGGAATTTTCGCCAAGAATAACTGTCCTTCCCAAATAGTGCTGTCGAAAAAAATAACTGTATGCTCTATAGTACGTCGTGAGATGACGTGTAACCTTCCATTTTCCATTGTATGCCGCAGCAGTATTTTGGCCTTTGAAAACAACCACGCCTGCAAATACCAACAGCAACATGACTATTATTCTTCGAAATATTTTTCTTTTCACCCCTAAGTGCACCTCATTCTATGTATATATTTTTAACTGGTATATTAAGTTCTCTGATTATATTTTCTCCAAAAGGTAAAAAACACAATCCATCGTAAGAATAACAAACTGCTTATCACTGGAAATCATTATGTTCACTGCCGGAGATTTTCCCTTTATTCCATCTCTTGTGCCTCTTATTTCCAAATCCTGAAATTCATCATAATTTAGAATCCAGTCATATAATTCCGGATCTTCTTTTACGGCTTCACTTATATTATAGATCCAATTACGATCTATTATAGGAGATACCTCATAAGAAGGTTCTAAAACCTCACATTGATAACGTTCATATTTTTCAAGTCCTTCACTGGAAAATACATCTTCATTTATCACAATATGATTGCCTATGATGTCATGTCCCTCCGGATAATTCGTATAATCGTTCTGTATTTTTGTAAAGCCAAGCAATTTCGTAACTTCCCACTCGCCAAAAAACAATTCTTCAATTTCATCCATGGAAAATTCCTCTATCTTGTCATCTGCTTTTTCCGAATTTTGCTCTATCATTTCTTCCTCATTAACATTCTCCGTCTCATATAACGGTGCTAATAATCTTTCATATTTATCACCACTAAAAAAATCCGGAATCATCTTAATATCCTCTATATACCAGCCATCTTCACAATAAGATGCTTCTGTGCATTTTACTGTATTTTGACTTTTATCATTATCCTGGAATGAAATAAAACGAACCATTACCTTTCCATCTTTTTCAAACAATGTAGCACCGAGATAGACTTCATCATCAAATGTATCCGGCTGTTCTAAATCAATATCAGGATTATGAATAAAATTGTATGAATACTCCATCCAGCCTGTATTCTCCAAATGCAGAATAGAGATATTAACAGTACCGGAATCGGTTCCTCGTGTTGCTCTTTTCAACAGTACATCTGCTTTCCCATTTCCTGTTAAGTCACCGGTAGTAACTGTCGATTCACAATATCCTCTATAATCTTTTATTGCCACATCTATGCCATTTACATTTGCTATGATTGTTGTCAATCCAACATCACGTCTGTCAATCACACGCACCCTGTCTTCTTTTCCGTCTCCGTTTAAATCTGTTCTCGATTCAACTCCAAAATCGATGGGAATAGCGCTCTTCTGATAAATTGCTCCACTTTCATCAGTATCATGTGCACACCCCACTAAAAAAATTCCAATCATCATTAACAATACTATTTTTCTGACTACAAATTTTGTAACTGATAATGTTTTCATGCACCTTCCCTGCCTCATCCTATGTATTTATTTTCAGCTGATATCCTGAGTTTCATTATTAAAATAACATGCCGTTACATCATAGTTGCATCATTTTCCTGATAAAATAAAAAAGAACCGGCGGGCATTTTATTGCCTGTCGATTCTTTCTATGATTTTCATTTTCTAATTTTCCCTATTTTCTACCAGTGTTCCATACCCTTCATTTTTGCCAAGCTTATTAACCCATTCATCAATGCATAACTTATTTTCTTCCAGATAATCAGGACAGCCCGCCAAATTTTCAGCTTTAATTTTATCTAAATTTTTCCACCATTTGGGTAATCGATACAAAGTATGCGCAAAATGGCGGCATGAGCTGCACCACGCCCACATACCTCCTTTTTCATCTCCCTCTACATTTTTGCAGAAATACAGATGTCCCTCTTTTCCTCCACAAATAGGGCAAACTACGGGAAAGTCCTGCCTGTTTAAAGTCTCTATGTTCTCTAAAATGTCCATGATTTTATCATCATTGTCTTTCCACATTTATTTTTCCTCATTAATGTAGCAGCCCTGCCATATGCGTAGGAATACATACAATCCATCTTTAAATACGCATATTTTATTTTGATTATGCGCAAGTTTAAGAACACTCTATTTCATTATTATACGCATTATACGCATATTTAGCCATTTTTCAAAAGCATTATAAGCTGTCTACAAACTTTTAGACACACAAAAAAAGTGGAAACCTTGTATTTTCAAGGTTTCCACACTTTTCAAAAGAGCTGCTGACGGGAATCGGACCCGTGACCTCCGCACTACCAATGCGACGCTCTACCGACTGAGCCACAGCAGCATCACGTGACTGCTAACGCAATCACCGTGTTACATTTTATCAAAGGTATCTCACTTTGTCAATAGAATTATTTTAAATTATATATTTTTTTTGCACAATTCATTCATTATGCTTTCGGTGACCAGTCTGCGCATCTCTTCTGGGGGCATATCATCACCGATATGGTGGCACTGGTACATCAGATAGGAAATCATCCGAGCCAACAGCGCGTTGGTAATATAAGACAGCGGAATGTCCTCCCGCAGTTCTCCTTTCGCCCGTGCACTGTCTATGATCTGGCGGACCAAAAGATCCACCGGCCCGTTTTCCTTCTGTTCCGCTATCCGTTGCCGCAGAAGATTTCCCTCCTTGGAATGATCTGTCAGCAGATGCAGAAACGCCATGATGGCATCCACACACTGGGAATGTTCTTCCACCAGCAAAAGCATTCTGTGGATCTGGGTCTCCAGATCCGGACAGGTCTGAATCTGACGGGAGGCCTGTTCCGTTACTGTACGGATTTCATACAACAGAGCACAGACAATGATCTCTTCCTTGGAATCAAAATATTCATAAGCAGTTCCCTTGCCAATGCCCGCCAGCCCGGTGATCATGGACACGCTCATTTCCGAGATATCCTTGTCCTCCCGCAAAAGTGTGCTGACTGCCCGGTACATGGCGGTCACCTTGGGAGGCACCTGGTTCGGTGCCTCCAATCCGGTTATTTTACTCATTTTCCGCATCCCCCGTTTTTCCAGATCTTTGAGATTTTGCCAGCTTCTTAGCCGCTCTTCTCTCCTGTCTGCTCCGCTTATCGAAGATCAGATAGAAGGTCGGGATCAGGATCAGGGTCAGGATCGTGGAAGCCGTCAGACCGCCGATGATAACCAGTGCCATTCCCTGCATTATGACACCGTTATCGCCCAGTCCCAGTCCCATGGGGATCATGGACAGGATCGTTGTCAATGTCGTCATCAGGATAGGACGCAGACGGGTACTTCCGGAAGCCACCAGCGCATCCTCAGTGGACATTCCCTCTTCCCGCAGCATATTTGCGGAATCCACGAACAGAATACCGTTATTTACCACAATACCCATCAACATCAGAAATCCCATCAGGGATACCATACTAATGGTACTTTGCGTAATGAACAACAGCAGGAAGGATCCGATCAGTGCAAAAGGAATACACATCATGACCATGAAGGAGAATCTGGGGGATTCAAACTGCATTGCCATCACCAGGAATACCAGGAATGTAGCTACCAGAATTGCCTGCAACAATGCCTGGAACTCATCGTTCATCATTCCCGTCATCATACTGTCTGCCGGGGTTACAGAATCCGGGAATACCGTGTGATCCACCAGATCGTTGATAGCATTCTGGGCATCAAATATCTTCTCGGAGGTCATAGTGGACGTCACGCTGACCTGATACAGACCGTCCTGCTTCATGATGGTCTCCTGACTCTGTGCGTAATTGATCTCTGCAATATCTCTTAACGGTACCACGGTGCCAAAAGAAGTATCCAGTCCCAGATCCATCAGCAGGTTCAGATCATCATAGCTTCCTTCCGGATATTCCAGCCATACCGCATACTCCGAACCATCATTGGTGATCGTCAACGGATTCATACCGCTTAATACGTTATGTATGATCATGCCGACCTGAATGGGTGTCAGCCCGTACTGCATTGCCTTCAGAGGATCTACCACTACCTTGGCCAACGTCGTAGAGTTGGCCAGAGAGTTTTCTGTCTTTACGACACCGTCAATCTTCTCGATCTCTGCCTGCAGGTCTTCTGCGGCCTGTGCCAGTTCTGCCCTGTCACTGCCCTGTAAATCGATCTCATAGCTGCTGGTGCTCATCATGGAGCTCATACTGCTGCCGGAAGATGTTACCGTAACATCCATATCCGTCATACCGGCTGCAATCTCATTCCATTTATCTACTACCTGTGCTGTAGTCAGGGTTCTCTTCTTGATGAGATCTGCAGTAAGGGTTGCACTGGAGCCGCTGATGGATACGGAATAGAATTCCACATCCGGTTCCTCTTCAGCGATCTGTTCCCACAGCTTCAGTGCTTCATCCTCTTTTTCCAGTGTGGTACCGGAACGGAAATTCACCGTAACCGCCACGACTCCTTCATCCGCTGCAGGAATCAGCTCCATGTCCAGCGTTCCTGCCAGCAGAACCGTGCCGATCATCAGAGCCACAGCCACACCAACGACAGTCCTTCTGCGCTTCATCAGCTTCCGCAGGATCCTCTGATACCATGTGGTAAATTTCTTCAACAGCTTATCGATGGGCAGATTTTCTTTTTCCTTCGGTTTAAATACTGTGTAGAACAACGGTACCAACATCATAGCTGCGATCAGGGATGCCAGCATGGCAAATACAATGGTGAATCCCAGCTGCTCAAACATCTGTCCGGACAGGCCCTTCATAGTGGCCAGCGGCAGATATACCACGATGGTGGTAATGGTGGAAGCGATAATAGAAGCCGTCACTTCCTTCGTTCCCTCTAAGGCTGTCTGTTTCAGATCCGGTGTACTCTTCTGTCTTCGGAAACAGCTCTCGATCACAACGATGGAAGAGTCTACCATCATACCGATGGCAATGACCAGAGATCCCAGTGTTACAATGTTCATGGAGAATCCCATCATGCTCATAAGGATCAGAGTCAGGAACAGGGAAATGGGCATGGAGGCTCCGACGATCAGGCTGGCCTTGAAATCGCCAAAGAATAGGAACAGCACCGCCATGGTCAATACAACACCCAATAACAGGGTCTCGGCTACACTGGTCAGGGAGCTGATAATGGAGGAACTGGCATCATAAGTAACTTCAAATTCGATGGCCGGATTCTCCGCCTGGATCTGCTGTAATTTTTCCTTCACATCCCGGCAGGCATTTACCGTACCGGCACTACTTTTGTTCTTAATGCCGATGCTGACATTGTCCTGTCCGTTGTAACGGCTGATACTGGAAGCATCCTTGGATGCCGTAGTAACATTTGCAATATCCTGTAAGGTAATGACCTGTCCTTTGGTAGTCATCAGGGGTACTTCCCGCAGCTTCTGTACCGTATTGTACTCCATGGACGTCGCCACGCTGATGTCCTGACTGCCCTGGGTCACGCTGCCTGCAGGATAAGTAAAGTCTACGGTTCCCAGCATCTGTGCCACACTGGACATGGTCAGACCGTACTGCTTCATCAGGGTCTCATTGAGTTCTACTTTGATATAATCCTCGGAACCACCGGTGACGGATACCTGTGCCACGCTGGACAGAGATTCCAGTTCCGGTACCACGGATTCATTGACTACTTTTAACATATCCACATCGCCGACTTCCACTGCGGAGATCGTCATGACATCCATACTGTTCATGTTCATCTCAATGATGGTAGGCTGATCCACGTCATCCGGCAGACTTAACTTCGCCGTCTCCATGGCCGCACGGAGATCGTTGTGACATTCATCAATATCCACACCGTATTCATAGGTGAACAAGACCATACAATAATTTTCAAAGGAATAGGAATTCACGGAATCCACACCGCTCAGGGTGGAACCGGAATCTTCGATAACGGATGCCACGAGTTCATCCACGCTCTCCGGGTCTGCGCCGGGATAGGTAGCCATGACGATGAGCATAGGCATCTCAATGTCGGGCGTCAGTTCCATCTTGAATCCGAAAATGGAGCTGATGCCGAATACTGCCAGTGCCAGGATCACCAGAAAACAGGATACCGGTCTTTTCAGAGCAAGCTTTGTCAAATTCATTCTGCTGCCTCCCCTACTCTTCTGCCTTCACCGGTGCGGTGACTTCCACACCGTTCATCAGCTTGGGAGACCAGCTGGTGATCACGGTATCTCCGGGCTGTATTCCCTCAGTAACAGAAATCTGTGTATCATCAAACAGATCTGTGGTCACATAGGTCTTCACGGCCTTGCCATCCACACTTAAATATACATAAGAGCCGGTATTATCATAGTACACGGCATCATAAGGGATCAGTACCGCACTGTCGTTCGTATGATAGGTATCGGTCGTCAGTTTCACGGATACACCGCTGGGCAATGCACTGCCATCGGCATTTACCGCTGCTTTGATCTGGAACAGACCGGTCTGCTGGTTCACTGCCACTCCAATCTCGGTAATGTTACCGGTATAGCTGGCATTTCCTCGCTCCACAGTCACTTCCTGTCCCATAGTCAGTGTATTTTTCACAGCTTCGCTGACCTGAAAAGTCACGGTCATCATATTTTCATTGGCAATGGTGTACGCAGGATTGCTGCTTCCGGCAATGCCGTTGACTTCCACTCCCTTGCTCTGAATCGTACCGGAGATGGGAGCCTTGACAGTGTAGTAGGATAATGCCAGTTCCGCACTTTCCACGCCCACATTTGCCAGCTGTTCACTGGTGGACAGCTGCTTCTTCGTATCCTCCAGTGCCTGTCCCTGGGACAATGCCTGGGAACGATCCACAATATTCATGCTGCTCTTTGCTGCATTGTAAGCGGATTCCGCCTGCTGTAATCCGGCCACCAGAGAATTTCTGCTGGACTCCAGCTGTTTCTTCGTTCCTTTCAGTGTCTCGATCTGCGTCTTCATCTGCACAACACTTGACGCATTTCCGCCGCTCACACTGGATGACGCTGCTTTTATGGCATTCTCCAGCTGTGTAATATTTGCATTGCATGCGTCGATCTGATCTGAAAGATCATCATAGTTCTGGTCATAGGCATTTTTCGCCTGGACATATGCGATCTGTGCCTGATCATACCCGGACTGTGCCTGCACTCTGCTACTATCCATCTGGATATTGGCGGATTCCTGCTGTGTGGTCAGGGCACTGTCTGCCTGCTGCCTTACATTGGCCGCACTGAGCTGCGCCTGTTCTAACTGTAATTTTGCTGCGGAATCATCGATCTTGAACAGAACATCCCCGGCATTGACCTGATCCCCCACCTCAAAATAAGTATCCGTCACCGTGCCGGAGGCAAAGGGAATGACATAGACCAGTTCCTGGGGAGAAACCGTCCCCACAAAGCTGTTCTGCAGGGTCAGTTTTCCGGTCTGAGCCTGCTCCATATCTACAACGACCGCAGAGGTCTCCGCAGTGTCCTGCACCGCATTGCTGCCACAGCCTCCGAGCAACAGGCTGCCTCCCATCAACAACGCCATTCCGATGCTGCAATTTCTTTTCCATGTATTGTGCATGATCTTTTCGCCTTTCTGAATAGTTATGAATATGTATTTGCTTTATTAACCGACCGGCCGGTCGGTCAGCATTTGCAGTATACTCCTATGCCGGGTTTTAAGTCAATATTCCAACTCTGCAGATTCTATTAAAAAACTATAAAAAACACATTCCTGAAAAATTTTTTCAAGAATGTGTCCTCTTCTCTCATTATTTTGCATCACACCAGTTTCCGGATTTTGCTCTTCAGACGCTGTAAGGCATTGTCCGTAGACTTTTCGTCTCTTCCCAGCACCTTGGCGATCTGGGTATAGCTCATTCCCGTCAGGTACAAATCCAGCACCTGTTTTTCAAAGCTGCTGAGTTCTGTCTCAATAGCTCTCTCCAGATCTTCCACCCGCTCCTTGTCCAGGAACAGTTCCTCCGGACTCATCTGGGTTCTGGCCGCCAGAGCCTCAATAAGATTTTTCTCCTCATTGTCCGTGCCCTCGCTGCTTCGCTCATACAGAGATACATAGCTGTTGAGCGGTGAGTGCTTCAGGCGCTTGGAAGCCTGCACTGCCGTGTACATCTGTCTGCTGATACACAGATCTGCAAAGGTATAAAAGCTGGCATCTCTGCCGCAATCATAATCCCGCACTGCCTTGAACAGCCCGATCATCCCTTCCTGGATCAGATCTTCGCTGTCTCCGCCCAGAATATACATGGATTTTGCCTTGCTTCGCACCAGATTTTTATACTTGTCGCAGATGTAATCCATCACCTGTCTGTCACCTTCCCGCAGCTGGTCGATGAGTTCTTCATCCGTCATCTCTTCATATTTGAAATGCTCTGCCATGCTTTCCCCTTTTTTTCCACTCCTATATTACGCCTGTAGTCTCTGACGTACGATCTCGTAAGCCAGTACACCGGCTGCTACGGAAGCATTTAAGGAATCGATATCTCCCTTCATGGGAATGGACGCCACCATGTCGCATTTTTCCTTCACCAGACGGCCTACGCCCTCACCCTCGTTGCCAATGACCAGACCGATGGGGCCCTTGAGATTCAGATCGTACATGGTAGTCCCGCCCATATCCGCACACACGAACCACAGACCTTCCTTTTTCAGATCTTCGATGGTCTTCGCCAGATTCGTCACCTTTGCCACCGGCGTATAGTTCAGTGCTCCGGCGGAGGTTCTCGCTACCGTAGCGGTCAGTCCTGCTGCACGATTCTTCGGGATGATGACACCATGGGCACCTGCCAGATTGGCGGTACGGATGATAGCTCCCAGATTATGAGGATCCTCGATATTATCCAGCAGGAAAATAAAGGGCGGCTCACCCTTTTTCTTCGCTGCTTCCAAGATGTCATCTACCTCTGCGTACTCATAAGCTGCCGCATAAGCGATAACGCCCTGATGCTTTCCGGTCTCGGATAACTGGTCCAGACGCTCCTTGGTCACATATTTTACTAATGTGTCATGCTTTTTTGCTTCTCTTTTGATGGTCATCATCGGACCGTCCTGACAGCCATCCAAAATGAACAGCTTGTCAATGGGTTTGCCCGAACGATACGCCTCAATCACGGCATTTCTGCCTTCTATGGTAAATTCCTGATATCCCATGTTTGTCCTTTCTATTGTGAATTTTTATTACAGTTCCATGCCTGCCAGACGGATGCCGTCTTTGATCAACTGCAGCAACCGGTCGATCTGTCCCGTCAGGTACAGATAGCCCATCAGTGCTTCAAAACCGGTAGCTCTGCGGTAATCTGCCACGGAAGCGTTTTTCGCGGTGGTGTATGATTTGGCGTTGCGTCCTCTGCGGTACACCGCTTCCTCTTCCTCCGTCAGTTCCGGAAGCAATGCCTCGATCATGGCAGACTGCGCCGGTGCCTTTACATAACGTGTCGTCTTTTTATGCAGATCATTGGCGGAACGGTTAGCTCTCTCCACCACCACGCTGCGGATCACCAGTTCATAAATCCCGTCTCCGATATAGGCCAGTGTCAGCGGAGAATACGCCCGGACATCCTGTCCTTCGCAGGCAAATGCTTCCTTTATTTTCGTAAGAAGGGTTATGCTCTCTTCCATTTTACACCCTCTCTGGTATCTTCCAGCACAATGCCTTTGGCTAACAGCTCGTCACGGATCTCGTCGGCTCTTGCGAAATTCTTCGCCTTTCTGGCTGCCTGACGCTCTTCAATCAGTGCCTCGATATCGCTGTCCAACATTTCCGCTTTCTTGTCTACGATCAGTCCACAGATATCGGACAGAGTCACGATTTCCTGTTTCAGAGCCTCCAGAAATGCCTTGCTGCTGTCTGCTTTCGCATTGGAGTTGACGAATTTTACCAGCTCGAAGATAGCCGCCAGCGCATCCGCAGTGTTGAAATCATCGTCCATAGCTTCATCGAATTTGGTCTCAAAGCCCTGTGCCTCGGTAACTAACTGCTTCTCTTCTTCGGACATTTCGGCATCTGCTGCCTTTTCCAGCAGGAACTTCAGGTTATCCACGCTGGTAACGATTCTCTCGTAGCCGTTCTTTGCTGCTTCCATCAGATCTGCACTGAAATTCAGCGGGCTTCTGTAATGTGCGGACAGCATGAAGAAACGAAGTACCTGCAGATCATATTTTTCGGAGATCTCACGAACAGTAAAGAAGTTGCCCAGAGACTTGGACATCTTGCGGTTGTCAATGTTCAGGAAGGCATTGTGCATCCAGTATCTTGCAAAAGGCTTGTCATTGGCAGCCTCGGACTGTGCGATCTCATTCTCGTGATGAGGGAAGATCAGATCTTCGCCGCCGGCATGAATGTCGATCTCCTCACCCAGATAACGCTTACTCATAACGGAGCACTCGATGTGCCAGCCGGGACGGCCCTGACACCAGCAGGAATCCCAGTAAGGCTCGCCTTCTTTCTTCGGCTTCCACAATACGAAATCCAGGGGATCTTCCTTCTGATCCTCACCGGAGACTAACAGGGAACGGTTACCGCCCTGCAGATCGTCCAGGTTCTTGTGAGACAACTTGCCGTAGTCCTTGAAGCTTCTGGTCCGGAAATATACCGTACCATCCGCTGCGGGATACGCATGCCCCTTGTCAATCAGAGTCTGGATCATATCCAGCATGCCGCCGATCTCCTCGGTAGCCTTAGGGTTCTTGGTAGCGGGCTTGATATTCATTCCCTCCATGTCTTTTTTGCACTCTGCGATATAGCGCTCGGAGATCACGCTGGGCTCCACACCCTCTTCATTGGCCTTCTTGATGATCTTGTCATCCACATCTGTGAAGTTGGATACATAGTTTACTTCGTAACCCTTGTATTCCATGTAACGGCGCACCGTATCAAATACGATCATGGGGCGGGCATTGCCGATGTGGATCAGGTTGTATACGGTAGGTCCGCAGACATACATTTTTACCTTGCCGGGCTCTAAGGGCTTAAATTCTTCTTTTCTCTTGCTTAAGGTGTTGTAGATTTGAATGCTCATTGTTTATCCTTTCCTGATTGCGATTTTTGCAATGATATATCTTTATTTTATCACACTGTCTTGTCATTTTCTGCAGATTGGGGCTGTTCCCCGGTCTCCGCACTCATTACCACCAGCCTGCGCAGCTGCTTTAATTCATCTTCCATCTCCAGCACGCGGTTGGTCAGTTCGGAGTTCTCACGCTGCAGTACCGTGATGTCTTCCCGCACCGGATCGGGGAGATCTGTCTGGTTCATGGTCTCCTGGGGGAGGCTTGCGTTGTTACGCTTCACCACACGTCCCGGTACACCTACCACCGTAGATCCGGGAGGCACTTCACTTAAGACCACGCTTCCGGCACCGATCTTCGAATTATCTCCGATGGTAAAGGAACCCAGTACTTTCGCACCCGCACTGATCATGACGTTGTTGCCGATGGTCGGATGACGCTTGCCGTGCTCCTTACCGGTTCCTCCCAGTGTCACTCCCTGATACAGGGTCACATTATCGCCGATAATGGTAGTCTCACCAATGATGACACCGTTACCGTGATCGATGAAAAATCCCTTGCCGATCTGTGCGCCGGGATGGATCTCAATGCCGGTCTTGCGCACACCGCGCTGGGAAATATATCTGGCCCAGAAATAATGTCCGCTCACATACAGCTTATGCGCCAGTCTGTAATGGATCATGACCTTGAAGCTGGGATACAAAAGTACCTCCATGGAGGAATGGATCGCCGGATCACGCTCCTTGATAATACGGACTTCTTCTTTTAAATTTTTGATGATGCCCATGTTCTCACCTCGAAAAAAATACCGCGGATAAATTTCATCTTAGAGACGAATTTATCCGCGGTTCCACTCTACTTAAGGGACAATGCCCTTCCCTCTGGCGTTCTACGCCCTGTGTAGAACACCGTGCATATAACGGATGCTTACCGGATCCGGATACTGATTACTGTTAACGTTCCCCGGATCAGCTCACAGGCGCACTTCCTTTTCCTCGGACGAAAGCCGCTCCCAGCTTCTAACGGCTTCTCTCTGGCATCCTACCTAAAAGTACTTTTCCTGTTCCATGCCTTTATTCTATAAATGATAATTCCTACTAAATAAGATATGCAAAAATACGGGTTTTGTCAACCCCGGAGTTTTCTACATTACAGCTTTTTCCAAGGTTTCCCTCACATATTCATTCAGTGACATCTGGCATGCAGTTGCATGGATCACAAGCTGCTTATGAGTCTCAGGCGCGATCCGGATATTAAAGCTTCCCTTGTATGCTTTTTCCGGAGCTTTCCCCTGTCCTTCACACAGTTGCAGATAATCATCTACCGCCCCATGAAAATCCTCTACCAGACTCCTGGCATCGGTTCCCTCATAAGAGATCAGGGAACGGATCCCCATTACCTTTCCGAAAAAAATCCCATCCTCCTCGGAAAATTCAACACTGCCGACATACCCTTTATATTCCATCGTATTTTTCAAATCAATCCCTCCTGTTCCAACAGATCACATAATTGTCTGACCTGGTATGCTTTCAATTCCTTTTGCGGATGTGGCTTATGCAGTAATATACTCCCGTGCTCCTCACTGGTAAACATCACTCTGGAACCGCTGGTTTTCCCCTTATTGGATTTCGTAAATTCCAGATAGTCCAATAAAACTTCCGCATCATGAAAGGTAAATGTCTTAGGTCTGCTTTTTAACTGTTCAATTAGTTTTTCCTTTTGTCCCATTTGTACCCCTTGTTAATTATATTATATTTTTTCCGTCGCCTATTTGCAACTGTTTTTAGTTGCAAATATAAAATAAAAATATATTCTCTATTTGCTTTCAATGAATCTGGGAATTTCTCCGACATTGGATCCTATAGAAAATAAATCAGATAATAGAAAAGGTCCTATGCCATTTATATTAGCATAGAACCTCTGTAATCACAATAGTATTTTATTCTTCCGGTAGTACCCACTGCCCCTCCGGCGCAGCAGCTGTTTTCTCCCTTACATAGATTTCATCATTTGGAATCCAGTACCAGCACCGGCGGATGTCCGCCTGCAGGCTTCCGGTCTCCTGTAATTTTTCCCCATCATAGGTGAAAAATACGGTTCTCGCTTTTGCATCGTCTCCGGTCTCATACAATGCAATCACGATCTGCTCCCCATCCGGACTGTAAGCGAGAATGCTGTTGTCCAACAGTCTTGCATGGCGGTCTACATTGTTACCTTCCACTCCGAAGGTGTAATTCACCGGACTGTTACCTTCCACATCCTTCCAGGCGTCTGTCTGTAGTGTGATCCGCTCCGCTGCAGCATCTCCATCCAGATCGATCAGCGCATAGGTCTCAGAAAAAGTTCTCTGGGACACATCGCATACCATACCGGGATGAGATAAAATATCCTCCCGCCATTCCATAGCATACCGGTCCCTTGACACCTGATCCAGTCTGTCGGCTCCGGCGTCCAGACCACTGATGGAATACTGCTGATAGAGTTCTCCGTTGCCATTATAGACCGTCACGAAACCATTCTGTACTTTCATGGAAAACGGAAGTACCGGTTCTGCCGTTTCTTCCCCGGTCAATTCCCATCCGGTATCACCTGCCAAGCTACAGTTCTTCACCGTATACAACGTAGTTTTCCCATCCTCCTGTAAATACTCCGCCGCTTCTGTCATATAAAATTCTGTCATATAGAATACCCTGCTGCCCATCCAGCCGATACTGCTGTCCTCCTGCACCTTTTCATTATAGGCGTTGGAAGTATTGTAGTAAGTCCGGTCACAGATTGCCGCAGATGCCATATTCTCCGGGATACCATCCGCAGCCACACACCGGAATGTATGATTATACATCACATAAATTCCACAGTTGGATATCTGAATATGAATACCGGAGCCGGAATAACTTCCGATCTTCGTCTCCAGATACTCCGTATACTGTCCGGCCGACATATTTTCCGGAGAATACGTTTCGTATTCCGCATAAACTCTCCGGGCGGACTGCTCTCCCGGGAGCGGACCAATCTTCTGTCCGGATGCCGCGCTCACATCTCCGGTGGATAACAGCCAGATTTTCTGTTCCTCCTCCGCCAGCACCATGGGAATCTCGATCACAGAACCATCCTTCTCAAAAGTATACTCCACATTGACCACCGATCCTTCTCCCATGTGGTCATCGCCATAGAGCTGGTACTGTCTTGCCGCCTCGTAGAGGACTTCCGTCACCTCACCGGTACCCTTTCCCAGCGAAAGGAGCTGCTTTGCTGCCGTCACAGGGTCCTTATAATCCTCGTAGAATCTGTGATCTTCCGACCCGAGTCGCTCCTCCAGACGGCTGAGTTGGAACATTTCCCAGCTTGCAGGACTCCCGGCATACCTTCTGTGATTCACATACCATCCCTTCTCCTGTGCAAAGGAATGAGTACTCTCGATCCGCTCGGGGGAATAAAATTCCGAGAAATCGGAGCGTGTTTCAAACGTTACATACGACAGCTTTTCCGCATAAATATCCCATTCTTCCTGCGTCCAGACAGCCTCATCGGAGTACTCCGTATCGCTGATATCCACCGGCTCATTCTGAGCAGACGGTGCAGCTTCCGTAGGCAGTTTTTCCTCACTGCGGTTTCCTCTCGGATCACTGCACAGGCAGATGATGAGTGCTGCGATCACCGTCACCGCACCGATGAGGATACAGAACGGAGGCTTGTGATAATCCAGCACATGACGGATCCTGTTCTTCACATGATCCTCTCCGAAGGATAGCAGCGCGCAGATCGTACCACCGCGGTATTTTCTCCACCTGCCGTCGCTGGCTTCCTCCAGCAGTGTATAAGAATAGACCTTCTTGCTTTCCTCTCCCAAAAGCTTTACCACTTTTTCGTCGCAGGACATCTCACAGTCCATATTCATCAAGTAAAATGCCAGCCACACCAAGGGATTGAACCAATGCACACAACAGATAAAAAGCACTGCAGGTTTGATCAGATAGTCTCTTCTCTGCAAATGCACCCTCTCATGGCACAACACTACCTCTCTGCTCTCCCCGGCAAGCTCCGCCGACAGATAAATGGTCGGATGCAGGATCCCCATGACAAAAGAAAGGTGTCCACCCTTAATCTCACAAATTCCTTCTTCTACTTTGTGAACTCCGTTTTCCGGCTGACGCAGGCGGTAATACATCCGCAGATAGGAAAACAGATGATAACCGGCGAACCCAACAAATCCGATCAGCCACAAATACGGTAACACGATTCCCGCCAGTGTTTTCAGCATCTGTGTACTGTGCGTTGCAAACATTTCCGTGGTTGGATCGCTCGTTGCAGGCATTCCTGTCTGTCCGGTTACCATAGAGGGCTCCGGCGAAAGTATCTCCGGCTGACTGCCATCGTCACTATCGGTCTGCTCCGCCATGCCTGAAATCTGTATTGCTTCCGCGGTTGAATTTTCAAAGGTTGCTTTTTCTCCGGATGCTGTCAATGCGGTGCTCACCGTCTGTCCCGTTACCAGCCGCTGTGGAATCAGACTGATCTGTATCTGCGGAAATGCCGGGCAGCATAGGCGCAGAAACACGATTCCCCACAACAGATAAGAACACCATCTGGGAGCCCTGCGAAGCACCAGTCTCGCCACCAGCACCAGCAAAATGCAATAACTTCCCACCAGGCTCAAGTTGCAAACGATCCCAAATACCTTCTCTAAAATCTCCCTCATCCAATCTCCTCCGTCAGCTCTTATAATCCTCGATCATAGCTTCGATCTCAGCGATCTGCGCTGCACTGAGCTTCTTGCTCTGGATAAATGCGGCGATCATCTTCGGCAGGGAACCGCCGTAAGCCTTCTCCACGAAAGCCTCCCCCTGAGCTCTGTGATATTCCTCCTTATTCAATACAGAAGATACGATGGCATTCTCATTTTTGAAAATACCATTCTCACAAAGCTTTTTAATAAACGTATAGGTAGTGGATTTCTTCCAGCCGAACTTCTCAGCGCACTGTTTTACCAGTTCTCCGGAACCGATGGGTTCCTCCTCCCAGATCAGCTCTGCAAATTTGTATTCCGTCTCCGTCATCTGATACATTTCTGTTCCTCCTTGTATCCTTCTTAATCCAGCGCCTGCCATATGCAATCCTATTGGTTCTCTTGCGCTCATCACACCATAAAAGGTCGATAGTATACAGACCTTATTTCTAATTAAAGTCTATATCCTACCGACCCATTTGTCAAGCTCTTATTTTCCGAAATTATCAGCTCTTCGGGCATCCGCCGCAGCTTCCACATCCCCCTTGCATTGCCTGTGCCGTAAGATCAAACGGCGTAGTCACCAGGCAGATTGCCTGAGAGGAGATTCCCTCTCCGCTGCCGGTGAATCCCAGTCCTTCCTCCGTGGTAGCCTTCACATTGACCTGCCCAACATCGATCAGCAGCGCTTTCGCGATATTTTCCCGCATGGTATCGATATGCGGGCGCATCTTCGGTGCCTGTGCGATGATCGTCGCATCGATATTTTCGATAAACACATGATTCTCTTCCAGCAGCTCGCCCACTTTTTCCAGCAATTTTATGGAAGAAATGCCCTTGTATGCTGGATCTGTATCCGGGAAATGTTTCCCGATGTCCCCCAGCGCAGCTGCTCCCAGCAGTGCATCCATGATGGCATGGAGCAGGACATCCGCATCCGAATGTCCCAGGAGCCCCTTTTCATAAGGTATTTTCACGCCACCGATGATCAGGTCTCTTCCCTCCACCAGACGGTGTACGTCATATCCCATTCCGATTCTCATATTTACAACCTTTCCGCAGACGTTATCCTTTTTCAAAAAGTACCGACTGTCCCGTTGCGGCCAGTGCCGGGTGCCAATGCCGTCCGCAATATACTAAATCTCTATCATTATTGTCTCGCCACAGCACAGTTCATCAGTTCCTCCGTGCTGTCGAATAGATAGACGGTATAAATGCCGTCCTCATATACCTTTTCGCCCTGCTTTAATGCCGGAGCCTCTGCATATTCCGCACATTCCTCCGACGTCAGAAGCAAGAATGTCTCCCCGGTATGATACCCTTCCTCATAATATTTCATGGGAGAAGACCACTTGAAATATTCCAGATGTTCGGGATCTCCGATGTTGCCGATCTCCACTTCGCCATTGGTAAGCTCTGTAATGATATTGGCATTATTATAAGTAGCAAAGCCAAAATCATACCCGTTTTCCGCAAGGAACTGCGCCACGGGACGCTTCGTTTCGTTCTTGTCCACCGTCAGGAAAGACATCACCGTTTTACCCGTACCAAGGATCAGACAGATTGTAAGCAGCGCCGTCACCGCCAGACGGTCAAATGGCATTTGCTCCTCTTCCAGATAAAAGCACAATACCGGCAGTGCAAAAATAAAAATCGTAATATAATACCGTGGCACCATGGTACTGGTGGTGAAAATAAACACAAACAGATTCAGTACAAAGCTGACTTTCAGGAAAAGTGTGATCAGGCTGCGAAATCCTGTACTCTGCTCCGTCTTTCCGCTCTTCACCGTAACATATCCGTAGATGCCCAGCATTGCGAAAGCCGCCATGGTCACAATACCACGCAGGGATAAAAAGCCCTTGTCGGGAATATAACCAAAAAGCATTAACAGACAGCCTGCTGCATTCTGGATCCGGTCAAACAGCACCCCGTGGTACAGAGCGATGAAATTCGTGGCACCGTAGGTCTGGAACACATATTTATGGCTGATCCATACCACATTAATGCCGTAGCCCGCTACTGCGAAAAACGCTCCCACTACACTGTAGAGAAAATATTTCATCCGGGTCGTAGGCAGCAAGGCACGAAAATGCGCCTTTGTCATCTCTCCCCGGAAACTCTGGAACTCCTCTCCACCCAACAAATAGAAAAAAGAAGTCAGTACCAACGGGCACTGTAATGCCAGCAGGTAACGTACGCCGGACATTCCACAGACAATAGCCAGCAGCACATAGAAGATCCACAGGCTGATCTTGCGTTTTGTACTGTATTCTCCGCTACACAACCGCAGATACATACCGAAGAACCACAGCACCAGGATCACGTGGGACATGTAGGTATTACCCATCTGCATATGCGTCATCATAGTCTCGGAAAAAGGCAACAGCAGCAGACAGGAGCTTAACACTGTAAGTCCGCGGGATACTTTTAACGGCTTCATAAAATAATAATAGGAAGCCAGCATCAATCCATAAAATACCAGGTTCGTGATCGTGCGGATCACATGCCAGTTGCTGCAGATGCGAAACAGCGGTCCCATGATCAGCTGTGTATACAACACGCGGAATTCCGTGGAATAATACCAGTTTGTCGTGGAAAAAATGTGGTGTTCTTCGGAAAGGATCCGGGAAAAGATCATCTCCGCCGCCATATCTGAATCCAGCCAGTGATCCTGACTGATGATATTCAAGCCAAGCAGGAGCAGAAGCGTCGCTCCCAACAGGATATAAGGTATCTGTTTTTTCAGTGTTTTCATACCGCAGACCTTTCTGAATTATGCCTATCTATTCTTTCCTAACTATACACGATTTGCCGCAAAAGCACAACTGCGGCTTTTGCGGCAAATACATAAAATTCCTCATCTACTTAAGATTTTTTTCTCTTGGGGAAGCTGTTGCCGATGCCCGGCTCTTCCCGCTTCTTTCTCTTTTTTACTTCTCTCTCCGCTCTGTCCCCGGAGTATTTACGGTCCGCTGCCTTTTTGTCGCGGCCGCCCCATTTTCTTCCGTCCTCGCGGTTCTCGTCTCTGCGGTGTCTTCTGTTCTCGCCGAAACCGGTGCTGCCATCGTCTCTGCGATCTCTGTCACTGCGGCCGAATCTTCTGCGTTCCCCGTCTTCACGGCCAAGCTTCCGTCTTCCGTCTCCTCTGCCGAAGCTGCGACCTTCACCATCGTCTCTGCCGGACCGGCCTCTGTCCCCGAAGCGATTGCCACGCTTTGTATATTCATCTGCGGCGATCTCCTCGCCCTTGTCACCGACCTGTAATTTCAGCATGGCAGCTGCCAGCTCCAGTGCATCACAGCCTTCCTCTTCCATCTTCCGCTGTAAAAAGCTCTTCATCAGCTCGATGTCTTCATGCTCATGCAGTTCCCATGCCTTGTTCAGATATTTGTCTGCTTTCGCTTTCAGCACCTTCGCAGCACCGGGAAGCTTTTTCTCCGTGATGGTGGTGTGGCAGACTCTCTCGATCTCGCGGATCTTGTAGATCTCCCTGCTATTGGCAAAAGTGAAGGATCTGCCCTTTCTGCCGGCACGACCGGTTCTGCCGATACGGTGCACATAGTACTCGATATCCTGCGGAATATCGTAATTGATGACAGCTTCCACATCATCCACATCAATACCTCTGGCTGCCACATCCGTAGCGATCAGGATACTGGTTCCACCGTTACGAAAACGCTTCATGACCGCGTCACGCTGCGCCTGGGACAGATCTCCATGCAGTCCTTCCGCCTGGAATCCCTGCTCCTTTAATAAATCCGACAGCTCGTCCACCTTTTTCTTCGTATTACAAAAGATCAGGGTCAGCTTCGGCTGATAATACTCTAACAGTCTTACGCAGGCGGCATCCTTGTCCTGATTTTTCACACGGTAGAATTTCTGGGATACCAGGGGAATGGTCAGCTCCTGCGCTGCCACCTTTACTAATTTCGCATCGTTCTGGAAACGGTCTGTGATCTCCAGGATCGGCTTCGGCATGGTCGCGGAGAACAGAGCGGTCTGGTGCTCTCCGGGGATCTGACCAAGGATCAGCTCCATATCCTCACGGAAGCCCATGTTGAGCATCTCATCCGCTTCATCCAGTACCACCATGTTCACCAGATCCAGCTTAATGGTGCGTCTGCGCATATGGTCCATGACACGTCCCGGGGTTCCCACGATGATCTGCACGCCCCGCAGTCCCGCGATCTGACGGCTGATATCCTGTCCGCCGTAGACCGGCAGCACCTTAATGCCGTGCATGTATTTTGCGATCTTCCGCAGTTCTTCCGCTGCCTGGATCGCCAGTTCTCTGGTGGGGCACAAGATAATGGTCTGTAACTTTTTCACATCCGGATTGATGTGCTGGATCGCCGGAATGCCGAATGCAGCAGTCTTGCCCGTTCCGGTCTGTGCCTGTCCGATAATGTCCTCACCCTGTAATAAATAGGGAATCGCCTGCTCCTGGATCGGAGACAGCTTCTCAAAACCCATCTCACGAATCGCACGGACGATACGGTTATCCAACAACGGCTCGATCGATGCGATACCGTCCTGCTCCTTTACCTCTTCTACTTTTTCCACTTCTTCATTTTCCAAAAAATAACTCACAAAATACTCCTTTTTAGCACAAAAAAAGAAATCATTGCGATGCGCTTCTGATTTCTTCCATCAAATCTCAACAACATTTCGTAGTATAGCACGGAAGCATTGAAAAAACAAGTAAATTCATGTACTATATAGAAAATAAACCACTTTAGAGGTCATTATGATACAGACATTACACATCGTACCGGAATATAACGAAGAACTGATCTATCCCGCCATCTGCAAAAGTATGGAGGCTTTGAACATCGCCGCAGACTTGCGCCCGGAGATGAAGATCGTCATCAAGCCGAATCTCGTCATGGCGAAATCCCCGGATTTTCCCGCCACGACCCACCCTCTGGTCATAAAAGCTGTGATCAGGTGGCTGCGAGAGCAGGGCATGCAGCACATCACCATTGCGGAAAGTTCCGGCGGTCTCTACAATGCCGAAGCCATGAAACACGTATATCACGTATGCGGCATGGATACTCTGGGCGAAGGTGCTGAACTCAACATGGACTTTTCCGCACAGACCGTAAATTGTCCGGCAGGATTTAAAAATCACAGTTTCCACCTGATCACTCCTATCGTGGAAGCCGATTATATCATTAATATCTGTAAACTGAAGACCCATGCCATGACCGGCTATTCCGGCGGCATCAAGAATCTCTTCGGCACCATCCCCGGTCTGGAAAAGCCCCAGATGCACTACCGCTGGCCGGAGATCGAAGATTTCTCCAACATGCTCTTAGAACTGGCTCAGACCGTAGCTCCCAATCTCACCGTCATTGACGCCATTGATGCCATGGAGGGTAACGGTCCCACCGGCGGCACTTCGCATCCTTTGCATATGCTGCTGGCGGCAAAAGATTTCTATACCCAGGACTGCTTCGCCGCAAAACTTATGGGATTAGAACCTACAGAGATCGTCATGCTGCGTCAGGCACTGGAAAAAGGTCTGGCTCGCCCTAAGGAGTTGGCGCTTGTGGGAGATCCGGTTCCGGAAGGCTTATCTCCTTTTCAGAAGCCGGATACCATAAAATTAGATTTTACCAACGGTGTGCCGAAATTTTTACGCAAGCCTTTCATGTTCGTGGCTTCCCGACTGTTGAAATCCTATCCGCAGCTGACCCCGGAGAAATGCGTGGGATGCGGAAAATGTGCGGAAAGCTGTCCGGCACATGTCATCAGAATCGAAAATCGCAAGGCGAAATTCAAGAGAAAAGGCTGCATCTCCTGCTTCTGTTGTCAGGAAATGTGCCCCATGAAGGCTATCAGTGTAAAGAAAGCCCTGTAATTTCCTGCTTTTTGCTATTATTGTTCTAATTGCATACAAAATTTTTACAAAAATATCAAAAAACGTGTTGACAAAGTGGGACACGCATTGTATACTGAACAGGTCGGTTGCGAGAGCAACGAAATGGAATCTTAGCTCAGCTGGGAGAGCATCTGCCTTACAAGCAGAGGGTCATAGG
>NZ_JBKVQF010000013.1:0-95461 GCF_046969025.1 Waltera sp.
CGGTTACTACCGGCGTAGGCGTAGGCTCCTCGGTTACTACCGGCGTAGGCGTAGGTTCCTCGGTTACCACCGGTACCGTCGGCGTAGGCGTAGGTTCCGGCTCATCCGGTTCGCACGGACAGTGAATCTCTCCACCCTGCTTATACTTATCCGCTATGATGCCTCCGACAACAGTTCCGCCATTATAGACAGTTGCATTCGGAGCCAGAATATATCCGAAAATAGAATTTACATTAACTTCTGTTGCATTGCCAAAGTTCCAAATAATTCTGTCTGCCCACAGCTGATGTTCCAATGCTTGCTTTTTTGCACCATGCGCATTCATCCAGCCGGTAATATTCACAGTACCGGAATCACTTACATTTACCACAACTGTTTTTCCATAAAAAGCAGCACCGGTGATCTTTTTATCATACTCTTCTATTCCAGAATTCAACTCAGCACTTGTCACATTCAACACCAGCCGTGTATCGCTGTCTTCATTCGCCATAGCATATAAATCTTTGCTTTTCTGTACCATATTACCTGCCAGGACATTGCTGATCTCAGATGCAATATCCGTATCCCATACCTCGCAGTTCTTCAGAAGATTTCCAGTATATAATTTATTTTCACCAGCTATAACATTATAACCCTGTCCAGTCACTTCCCGCTCAACAGAGTTCTGGGTTCCGTCAGAATTAGTAAGGGGAATCACCAGCTCCTTTTCATCTGTTCTGCCTGAAGCTGTATATTTAAGAATCTGATTGGGAGCAGAAAGATCTCCCAGATAAGATCTTCCCCCATAGCTTACCATAGAAACCTTTAATTCTTTAATTGCGGCATTTCCCTCAATATGGTCCAGATTTGAGGATACAAATTCATTTGTATATAATACAAATGAAAATGGATCATTTAAATCTGCACCTGCTGCCTGCAAAGTAATCCCTTCGTTCCCTGCAACAGAACCTATAACCAGTGCTGTCACCAGAACCTTTACCACTTTTTCCCTTACATACCTGCTCAATCTGCTCATCTGATTTCTCCCTCAATGAAACTGCGTGTTTCAACGTCTTTAAACGTTTTCGTTCCTCTTTACAATCATTAAGACTGGCGCTATTTCAAAAAAGGTTCAGATTTTTATTATATTTTTGATCTTTTCAGTATCATTTGCTATTTTTGTAACATAAGCCTTAGTATACAGCCGTTTCTGTCAGGACTCCATGGATCAGAGCCCGCCTTTTTGTACCGGATGAGCCGTAGCAGGTAGATAGGGATACGATATTTCCCCTGTCACTTAAGTCTGCATCTGAAGCATACAGGGAATGTTCCGTGGCCCACTGCACATAATCATCATAGGAGGCATCTGAGGTAAACGTGGCAAAACGGTCACTGGTACTCTTTGTTTCATAATAGGAAAAAATCTCATAAATGTAGACTTTATCTTCCGTGTATATATAGAAGTAAGGATTCTCCTCGCAGCTTGCCGTCCCCTTCAGCAAATTTTTAAAAGCCCCAAACATGCTCTCATCCCGCATATTATGTCCGAATACAAAGGTATTCCTGTCTGACCAGTCTGCTGAAGCCCCACAGTCCATGAAAATGCATCCAGCATTCACACTCTCCCCCTCGAAGGAATGCTTCAGATAATAGTCATTGTCCTCCCCCTGTACCACCGGATAACTGATGTCCAATACCGGGAAATAGAGCCATCCACGAAAATCCTGGTTGGTCCTGATAAGTTCGGCAAAGTCGATCTGCAGCTCCGGATAATTTTTCTCCGCAATCTCTTCCTGTGTTTCCCCCGCCGCAGGCTCTGCCACCACCTCCTGGCGGATGGCATCGTATTCATTTTTTGCTCTCTGCTCTGACAGATAAGAATGCAGACTCATTCCTCCGGTCACCAGTACCGCTGCCGCCAGCACTGCTGTGATCGCATTTTCCGCTTTTTTATTTTTCATGCCAGTTTCCCCTTCCTGCAAGAATCGTTATAATTTGTTAATGATTATACCTTATTTTTCCGCATTCGTCTTTACGAAAGAGTCATTTTTTGATATTTTTAAGGTATGATTTTAAATAAGAAACTATTGGGGGAATAAAATCTTATGATACATCTTTTTGCACTGCTTTCACTGCTTTTGTGCGGTGTCTGCTATACAGGCTTTCAGAACAGTTCTCATTTCCGCAATACCGGCAGCCGGCGTTCTCTTCTGTTGCTTGTATTTGGAGGTGCCCTGCTTCTGCGCCTGCTCCTTGCATACACCACCCACGGCTTCAGTAATGATATCGCCTGTTTTGCAGCCTGGGCTGACCGGATTTTCACTTTAGGGCCAGGGCAGTTCTATTCTGCCGAGATGTTTACGGACTATCCGCCAGGTTTCATGTATGTATTGTATCTGATCGGAGCGTTACGATCTCTGCTGCAGATTCCTTATTATTCCGATCTGCATATTTTACTGTTAAAATTACCCGCAATTCTCTGTGATATTGCCTGTGGGTTTCTACTCTACAGAGAGGCGGTAAAGCGGCTGCATTTTTCCGATCTGCAGGGAATCTTTGCTGCCTCTGCGTATCTGTTCCAGCCGGCGGTCATTCTGAATTCTTCCTGCTGGGGACAGGTGGATTCCGTATACACGCTGATGATCATCCTTATGTGCCTGTTCCTCATGAAGGGAAACCTGCTTCCTGCTTATGCTGTCTACGGACTGGGTGTCCTGTTAAAGCCACAGATGCTGATCTTCACGCCGGTACTGCTGGCAGGGATCTGGGACCATGTGTTCTTACAGGATTTTTCCTGGCGGAAATTCTTCTATAATTTGTGCGGTGGTCTGGTTGTCATCTGCGGGATGCTCCTTCTGTGCGCTCCTTTCGGATTAACCGCTGCAATCTCACAATATACTTCAACGTTGGGATCCTATGAATATGCAGCCATCAATGCCTACAATTTCTGGGGACTATTAGGAATGAACTGGGTCGACCAGAACACGATTTTCCTCTTCCTGCCCTGTAAGACCTGGGGCACTATCGTGATCCTGCTGATCGTACTCTTTACCTTCCTTATTGCAGCCCGCTGCCGGAAAGAGCCTTCAAGATATTTCTGTCTCGGTGCCTTTATCATCCTGACGATGTTCCTGTTCTCCGTCCGTATGCATGAGCGTTATATGTATCCCGGTCTGGCCCTGTTGCTTTTCTGCTGCCTGTACCGGCCCTCTACACCTCTCTGGAAATGCTTCAGTGGATTTGCAGTGCTGCATTTTTACAACACCGCCAATGTGCTGTACCATTACGATCCGCAGAATTATGACCGCAAGGCTCCCATCATTCTGCTGGTATCTGCCGGAATGTTGTGCTGCCTGTATTATTTCTATAAGATCATCTGGAAATATTATGTTCACGGTGAAGCAGGAGCTGCCACCGATGCAAAGCCGCAGCCCACGATAGGCCGTAGAGCTTCCGGGCATACTGCTTCCACAAGATCTGCCGCAGGACTCGGACAAAGACTTCGAGAATATTTTCTCTCTCCCCTGGAGCCCATTCCTTCCGAAGAGAGAATCCGTTTCACGAAACCGGATCTGTGCCTGTTGCTGGCAATCGGTATTCTGTACAGTTGCTTTGCCCTCTATGATCTGGGAGACCGCAAAGCTCCGACAACAACTTACGATATGTCGGGAGAATTACAGGCCATCGAGCTGGAATTCCCCGAAGATGCGCTGCCTGTGACTATGGCCAGTTATCTGGCTCCCTGGCACCAGCGACATTTTGGGATGGATGTCAAAAGTAATGCCGAAGACTCCTGGACTTATCTCGGTGAGATCATTTTAAACAATGTCTTCACCTGGCAGGATGTCTCCCTGCAGGATCTGCTGACACAGGCCACAGAAAACAGTACTTCTGATATGTCTGCCACAACCAGATATCTGCGTCTGTCATTGACGGATAATGATGCCTCTCTGATTGAACTGGTCTTCCTGGACGCGAATGGCAACATCACACGCCCGTTGAACGCAGATGCCTACCCTACACTGTTTGACGAAAGCGATCTGTACCCGGAACGCTATTCCTTCCGCAACAGCATGTATTTCGATGAAATCTATCACGCACGCACGGCTTACGAGTTCCTTCACGGCCTGCCGACCTACGAAAATACCCACCCGCCTCTGGGCAAGATCTTCATCGCCCTGGGTGTTGCCATCTTTGGAATGAATCCTTTCGGCTGGCGTATCATGGGTACTCTGTTCGGCATTGCCATGCTGCCGTTTATCTACCTGCTGGGGAAAAAAATGACAAGGAATACTCCTGCGGCAGCTCTGGCCTGCTTCCTGTTTGCCTTTGATTTTATGCATTTTACGCAGACAAGGATTGCCACCATCGATGTTTATATCACATTCTTTGTGATTGCAATGTACTATTTTATGTACTACTATTGTTCTATGAGTTTTTACGATACACCGTTGTATAAGACCTTTGTGCCTCTGGGCTTATGCGGCATCTGCATGGGACTGGGAATTGCCAGCAAATGGACCGGTATCTATGCGGGCTGTGGACTGGCACTGCTGTTTTTTGCGCATCTGCTGCGACGCTACCGGGAATACCTCTATGCCAAAGCCCATCCCGGAAAAAGCACCAACGGCATGGAGCATCAGCAGATTGTAAAGAAATTCCCGGATTATACGGTAAAGACGATCGACTTCTGCCTGACCTTTTTCGTGCTGGTTCCGGCAGTGATCTATCTGTTGTCCTACCTGCCATTTGTAGACAATTCCCATCCGGGACTTTTTGACCGTATGCTGACCAACCAGACTTCCATGTTCAACTATCACAGCGGCCTGGAGGCAACGCATCCTTATTCCTCTTCCTGGTATCAGTGGCCCACTATGGTCCGCCCGATCTGGTACTATTCCGGATATCTGACCGATGCAGTCAAAGAGGGAATCAGTGCTTTCGGCAATCCTCTGGTGTGGTGGGGCGGCATTCCGGCATTTTTGTATGTGCTGTATCTGCTTGTCACCCACAGCAGTTTCCTGCGTGCCCTGACAGGCAAAGCTACCGCTTCCTCTGCGACAACTCCCCTGTCCCGCAGAGAATATCATGCTGCCGCATTTCTGGTGGTTGGCTACCTGGCGCAATATCTGCCCTGGTTCTTCGTCACCAGAATCACCTTCATCTACCACTATTTCCCCAGCACACCGTTTGTGGTACTGATGATCGTGTACAGCCTGATGCAACTGAAAAAGCGGGTATCCAACCGCACTTTTGCAGTCATCTGCTGTGCCTATGCCGTGCTGGCCTTCGGTCTGTTCCTGCTGTTCTATCCGGTACTTTCGGGTCAGCCGGTGGATGTGGATTTTGTAGTAAAATACTTACGCTGGCGGGATACCTGGGTGTTGATCTCGGGTTAAGTCATTTTTATAATATCTTACTTTAGGAGGTTTTTATGTAGTCAGAACACACCTTATAAATACTATTTACTGAGCGCTTTTATCATACTTACAATGTTCACTTTCTCCGTTCGTATGCATGAGCGATACATTTTCCCAGGAATTGTTTTACTGGTCTTTCTGCTGATTTATTTTTACTATATAATAGGTAAATATTGTCTCGTTCATTCTTTTCCTGAAAAATCATAAGAAAATGTAAAAATTATTTCATACAAAAAACAGTGCCAACCCAGGCACTGTTTTTGGGTATAGCATATCTATTCACTTACCCCTCAGCGATCGCATTACCGGTATACAACTGATAATATCTGCCCTTCTGGGCGATGAGTTCATCGTGGTTGCCGCGCTCGATGATGCGGCCCTGTTCCAGAACCATGATGCAGTCACTATTCTTGACAGTGGACAGTCTGTGGGCAATGACAAAGGTGGTTCTGCCCTTCATCAGTTTATCCATGCCGTCCTGTACAATTTTCTCAGTACGGGTATCGATGGAGCTGGTAGCCTCATCCAGGATCAGCACCGGCGGATCCGCTACTGCGGCTCTGGCAATGGACAGAAGCTGTCTCTGACCCTGGCTTAAGTTCGCACCGTCACCGGTGAGGACTGTGTTGTAACCATCCGGAAGCTGACGGATAAAGGTATCCGCGTTAGCCAGTTTTGCTGCGGCAATGACTTCCTCGTCTGTAGCATCCAGCTTACCGAAACGAATATTGTCCATAACGGTAGCGGTGAACAAATGGGTATCCTGCAATACGATACCCAGAGACTTCCGCAGATCCGCTTTTTTGATCTTGTTGATATTGATGCCGTCGTAACGGATCTTACCATCCTGAATATCATAAAAACGGTTGATCAGGTTCGTGATTGTGGTCTTGCCGGCACCGGTGGAGCCTACAAATGCAATCTTCTGACCGGGCTTTGCATACATCTCGATGTTATGCAGCACGATCTTGTCATCATTGTAGCCGAAGTCCACATCATCGAATACTACTTCACCCTGTAATTCAATATAATCTACGGAACCATCTGCCTGATGCACATGCTTCCATGCCCACATACCGGTTCTCTCGGTACACTCCACGATCTTGCCGCTTACCTTCTTGGCACGGACGATGGTCACATATCCCTCGTCGGTCTCTACCGGCTCATCCAGCAGATCGAAGACTCTCTTGGCACCAGCCTGTGCCATAACGATACTGTTCAGCTGCTGGCTGACCTGGCTGATAGGCATGTTGAAGCTCTTGTTAAAAGTTAAGAAGCTGGCAAGCTTACCCAGCGTCAGTCCTGCGAAACCACCCAGCGCCATGGCACCACCGACGATGGCACATACCACATAGCTTAAGTTACCCAGCTGGGCATTGATGGGTCCCATCAGGTTTGCGAACTTATTCGCATTGTATGCGCTGTCGCACAGTTCATCATTCAGAGCCTTGAACTCCTCCAGACTCTTATCTTCATGGCAGAATACCTTGACTACCTTCTGGCCTTCCATCATTTCCTCAATGTAACCGTTGACTTTACCGATATTCTTCTGCTGCTTTACGAAATATTTTCCGCTTAAGCCCGCTACCTTACCAGTGACGAACATCATCAGTGCCACCATGATCAGACTGACTGCTGTCAGAGGCACACTTAATACCAGCATACTTCCCAGGGTACCGACTACGGTGATGAAGCTGGAAAATACCTGCGGGATACTCTGGCTGATCATCTGACGTAAAGTATCAATATCATTGGTGTAAATGGACATGATATCGCCGTGGGAATGGGTATCAAAATACTTGATCGGCAGCTTTTCCATGTGTTCGAACAGATCATCACGGAGATTCTTCAGTGTTCCCTGAGTTATGGTTACCATGATACGGTTGTAAGCATAAGTGGCCGCCACACCGACCAGATAAAAACCAGCCACACGGACAATTTCCCGGAACAGATTGCCAAAGTCAGGAGTCTTCTGTCCGATCATGGGCATGATATAGTCATCGATCAGTCTCTGCATGAACAGAGTACCCTGAATGCTTGCCACAACGCTCAGTACAATACAGACCAACACAAAGATAAAGTGAATGCCGTAATTTTTAAAGATATACGCCATCAGTCGTTTAAATACTTTTCCCGGATTCTCAATACGTGTACCGCCCTGCATTCTTCTGCCGGGTCCACGCATTCCGCCGCCCATAGGTCCTGGCATTATGACTCACCTCCATTCTCATCAAAGTCGCCGCCACCCGTCTGGGTCTGGGCTTCATATACTTCCTTATAGATCTCATTAGTACGAAGCAGTTCTTCGTGAGGTGCAAATGCATCGATCTTACCGTTATCCATAACGATGATACGATCTGCATCCTGAATACTGGAGATACGCTGTGCAATGATGATTTTCGTCGTACCGGGGATCTCCGTGGCAAATGCCTTACGGATCTTCGCATCGGTAGCGGTATCCACGGCACTGGTAGAGTCATCCAGAATCAGTACCTTCGGCTTTTTCAGCAGTGCTCTGGCAATACACAGTCTCTGCTTCTGTCCGCCGGATACGTTACTTCCGCCCTGTTCAATATAGGTATTGTATTTCTCTGGCATCTTCTCAATGAATTCATCGGCGCAGGCCAGACGACAGGCACGGATGCATTCCTCTTCAGTAGCATTCTCATCGCCCCAACGGAGATTCTCTAAGATGGTACCGGAGAACAGCACGTTCTTCTGTAATACTACGGATACTTCGTTACGCAGAGTCTCCAGATCATAGCTTCTGACATCCTTACCGCCGACATAGACCGTACCCTCATTTACATCATACAGACGGCTGATGAGGTTCACCAGACTGGTCTTGGAACTACCGGTACCACCCAGAATACCGATGGTCTCTCCGGCTTTGATCTCAAAGTTCAAATCATCCAGTACCGGCTTCTCACTCTGTTTGTTATAGCGGAAGGTCACATGATCAAAACGGATACTACCGTCTGTCACATCGTAGTCAGGTTGTTCGGGGTTGGTGATGTCCGCCTTTTCATTTAATACTTCCGCGATACGCTTTCCGCTGGCAGCGCTCATGGTCATCATAACGAAGATCATGGCTAACATCATCAGGTTCATCAGAATCGTCATACAATAGGTCAGCAGGCTCATCAGTTCACCGGTAGTCAACTGGCTGGCAACGATCATGTGAGCGCCAAGCCAGCTGATTCCAAGGATACAGCCGTATACGGTAAACTGCATTACCGGCCATACATAAGTCATGGTACATTCTGCTTTTTTGAACATCTTGTAGATGTTGTAGCTGGCCTTATGGAACTTGTCGATCTCATAGTCCTCACGCACATAAGCCTTTACCACACGCTGTGCGGCTACGTTCTCCTGTACGCTGGCATTTAAATCATCGTATTTCTTGAATACTTCACTGAAATACTTGGACACTGCTCTCATAATAAAAATGATAACGATTCCAAGGAACACTACCGCCACCAGATAAATACTTGCCACTCTTGCATTAATCAGGAACGCCATCAGCATAGCACAGATCAGGCTGACCGGTGCGCGGAAGCACATACGTAAGAGCATCTGGTAAGCGTTCTGGATATTGGTAACATCCGTGGTCATACGGGTGACCAGTCCTGCCGTGGAGAACTTATCAATGTTGGAGAAAGAGAAGGTCTGAATGTTCTCATACATGGCCTCTCTTAAATTTCTGGCAAAACCGGTGGATGCTTTCGCACCGTATTTACCACCCATGACACCGGCGAACAATCCGACAATAGCTGCCAGGATCATGTAACAACCGATGGCAAAAATATGTTTCATATCTCCCGCCTGCACACCGTCATCAATGATGGATGCCATCAGGAGCGGAATCACCATTTCCATGGCTACTTCCAGGATCATGAAAATAGGAGTTACAAGAGATGCACTCTTATATTCCTTGATCTGTTTTGCTAATGTTTTGATCATAGCTGGTTTCCTTTCTTGTATTTTTCTATCCTATAATAAATGTTTTGTAACCTCTCTGTTATGCATGACTGCCAGCATCACTCGTTCCGGCATGGCCCGTTACAACGTCCGGTCCGCCTGCTGTCCTGCCCCAGATTCTGCATCATCTTATCTAAAATAGTTAAGAATGTCTGCTTCTCTTCTTCGGTAATACCGTTCTCCAGCTCTCGATTGAAATCCCGGATCTGCTCTTCGATCAGATTGTGATGCTCGATCGCTTTCTCCGTCAACAGGATCCTTTTCAGTCGGGCATCCTCCGTGGATGCCACCCGGACGATATAGCCCTTCTGTTCCAGATTTTGGAGCATTACCGTTGCCGTGGATCTGCGGATTCGGAATTCCTTCTCCACATCCTTCTGATATACATCGCCGTTCCGGCTCTTGTGATACAGATATCCCAACAGCGGCCCCTGCATTCCGTTGATTTCATTTCCTTCCATCTGAGCAAAGATCGCATCGATCTTCCGGCGGATCATGTTGTTGGCGGCCTTGATCTCAAATCCAAGCTGACGGTTCGTCAGTACACTTGTCTCTTCGTTCATCCTGCCTCCTTATCTCCTATGCCTCTAATGCGGTGTTCGTCAAATCCTCATGCCAGCATGGGATTTTCCTCTCTACTCGCGCAAACTATGAGAAACACGCTTCGCGAGTTTCTCAAGTTATCGCGGCAGTCGCCAAGGTCTCGTGCAAGCACGGACTTTGGCTCGTTGCTCGCGTAAATAAAAATGTTAGATAGCTAACCATTTTTGTTAGCCATCTAACATTATAACGCAATCTTTTATGTTTGCAAGAAAAAAAGTATAAACTCTTTATAAACTCCGTCAATCCTCCAGTACCCGGTTCAGAACTTCATCTTCCAGCACCAGTTTCTTTGCTGCTTCGCGGTATTTTTCCTCGTGGAGATAGGTATGGCGGTGGGGTTTGATGGTGGGAGCCATGTCGATGGCTTTGAGGAAATCGGCCTTCTTCATATGTAAGGTTGCCACGTAATCCCAGAATCCGGTATCTTTAAGTACCGTGCTGACACGGATGTAACGGTGATCCTGTACCTTTGCCATGATATAGGTGGCAATACCTACCTGGATGCCATGAAGCTGCGGCACTTCCAGGATCTTATCCAATGCATGGGAAATCAGGTGCTCACTTCCGCTGGTAGGGGCACTGCTGCCGGCAATCTCGTTGGCAATACCGCTCATGGCCAAAGAATCCAGCAGTTCTTTTAGGAACAGCTCGTCCTTGATGCTCTCATAAGGGGTACGAACGAAGCTGTTCACCGCTTTCTTTGCGATCATCACTGCAAAATCATTCACCTCACCGCAGCCGGCCTTTTCTTCGAAAATCCAGTCATAGAGTGCCGTGATCTTGGAAATCATATCTCCGATGCCGGAGTAAATGAACTTCTCCGGAGCGGTACGGATCACCTGGGTATCCACGATAATGCCATAAGCCAGTCTGGCAGGGACAGAAGTTCGCTTTCCCTGCACCAGAAGGGATGCGCTGGCACTGGAAAAGCCGTCGCTTGAACTGGAAGTCGGCACACTGATAAAAGGAAGGTTCCGCAGAAATGCCGCATATTTTCCGGCATCGATGACCTTGCCTCCACCGATAGAGATCACCGCCTTTGCCTTGTTGGGAATAGCGAAAGCCAGCGTAATGATATCGTCAATATCCACCGTATCCAATTCATTGTATTCCAGAACATTCACGTCCGCTTCCTTCAGTGAATTCATGACCAGCTCTCCGAACATATCGATCAGTCCGTTACCGAAAAATAACACTACCTGATCCAGACCTTCCGTTTTTAAATAACTACCGATCTTACCTAATGCCCCGTTTCCGATCTTCAGGATGGACGGGATCGCCATCTCTTTTCCTATCTGCATGGTAATCTCTCCTTTAACATTTCATAAAAAAACTTTGCCCGAAACCGCGTCCGGACAAAGTCATTTTACACTGTTTTCTATTTCAGTTCAACTTACAATTGGATCCCGAACATCTGCAGCACCCAGCAGATCAGTCCCAATGCCCAGCTGGCGAAAATTCCGTACAGGATCACAGGTCCTGCAATGGTGAATATCTTGCAGCCGATACCGAATACCTGTCCTTCTTTCTGGTATTCCACCGCCGGGGCTGTCACGGAATTGGCAAAGCCGGTGATGGGTACTAAGGCTCCTGCACCTCCCCATTTGACGATCTTGGGATAAATATGCAGTGCCGTGAGTACCACCGATGCAAACACCAGGATCAGGGAACACCAGCTGCCTGCCGTCTGGGGATCCATTCCCAGCACATTGCCGGTATAGTTCAGGATTCCCTGCCCAATACAGCAGATGATCCCACCGGTCAGAAACGCTTTTCCCATCTGTGCCCACAGATTGTGGGTGGGGGTCACCGATTTGACATACTGTTCGTATTCCTGCTTCTGCTGATTGCCCTGTTTTGTTTCTTCCTGTTTCATAGATGTACCATGCCTTTCCGCCGCCCGGCCGCTTGCACGGCAGGCAGACTCTGTGACTGCTCTCTCTGATAACAGAATGTCCTTTTTCACTCTTTTTATGTATGCTTCTATTTACAAATTTTCTTTTAACACAGTTTTCTTCCATAAAAACAGACTTCTCAGCAGCTCCGCGATCTCTGCCACGGCGGTATCCATATCATTTCCGGTATCCGTGATCTGTTCCGCATCCATAAGATTATGATCTTCTGCCAATGTCTTGTGCACCATATCCGGTGTCGCCACCATCTGCTGCAATTTCACCGCGTCATAATAATACCCCGGTGTCACATCCACCGGAAGCCATCCAATACCGTCGAAATAGACCTCCGCCCAGCAGGATCCTGCGGCCGCGGAACGCGTTATCCGCATTCTGTTCCCGATTCTCTGTTGTCGTTTTCTCTTCGATACTGCCTTCCTCTGCCAGAGGCAGCTGCAAAAACACGGTGAAATCCGAGCCCTTATCTTTCAGACTCTCTACGACGGTTTCTCCGCCCATGAGCTGTACCAGCTGATCCGTGATGGCCATACCGATTCCGGTGTCATGTACCCGGATCATGAGGTTCACACCGTTTTCCTGTAAAAAAGTCTTTTCTTCTTTCCTGTGGTTCTGACTGTCCACCGGATTCCGGCTCCCCATCTTTTTCCGAAAAAAAAGAACCAGAATTTTGTTTTTTCTTTGGTATTTTTTCAGATTGTAAGCAATTACACTGTTTGACGCTCTCTTTTTTTCATGCGATAATGGGCGATGAGTATAAATTTTATTTCATGAGGGAGATTATTATGAAAAAAAGAACAAGGAAAAAGTTACGGGCCCTTTGGGGTCTGCTGCTGGTCCCCGTGGTTCTGACCGGGTGCCGCATCCGTACCACGCCTATGGGCGTATTTGCACAGATCCTGGAGTATGCCGGACAAAACAATTCGCAGGCATCCTCGTCTCACGGTCATGGTACTTACCATACCGAATCACAGCCGTCTTCCACCCCTATTCCCCAGATGGATTACGACTCGCTGGATGCTATCGGTGAGGTCCAGACCATCATGGTCTATCTGGTAGGCTCAGATCTGGAATCCGATTACGGTAATGCCAGTCTGGATCTGGACGAGATGGAAACGGCCGGAGTGGACACAGCGCACAATAATATTCTGGTCTATGCCGGTGGTGCATCCGAATGGCAGGACCGCGGCCTGTCCAGTGACGAATGCACCGTCCTGCTGTTGACCGACACCGGTTTCGTCCCCGTGGATACCTATCCGGCGGAAAACATGGGGGATCCCCTGACTTTGAGCAGCTTTTTAAATTACGGTTTTGATTTCTTCCCGGCAGATTCCTACAGCCTGATCCTCTGGGATCACGGCGGCGGACCAGTGCTGGGCTACGGTGTAGATGAGAATTTCCGTGACCTTCTGACGCTGGATGAACTGTCCGAGGCGCTGGAAGATTCCGTGGGTGCACACATGACAAAACTGGAATGGATCGGCTTTGATGCCTGCCTGATGAGTTCCCTGGAAGTGGCTTCCGTGCTGGCTCCCTACGCCAACTATATGATTGCCTCCCAGGAGACCGAACCCGGTTGGGGCTGGAATTACGATTTCCTGTCAGAGCTGTCCGATGAGGTGATCCCGGGCGATGTCATGGGGGAATATATCGTGGATTCCTACATGGATTACGGGGAATACGTCTTCAACATCTATCCGAATCTGTATTCCGACCTGACGCTCTCCTGCGTCGATCTGAGCGCCTATGCTGAAGCCGAAGAAGCTCTGAACGATTATTTTGCGGAACTGGACACTTCTCTGGATGTGCAGAATTACCCCAGACTGGTGCGTAACCGTGCACGGGTGAGAGACTTCGGTACTTACTCCTCCGATATGAATTACGGCATGGTGGATGTCCTGCATCTGTTAGAACTGGTGGGGAATGATTCTGAAGCCGCACAGGCTGCCACAGAGGCCGTAGAAAACTGTATCGTCTATTCCGACACCAACATGGACAATGCCGGAGGAATCTCTATCTGCTATCCTTACCAGACGGATACGGATTACCGGGATGCCTGCATTGAAATGTTATATTATCTGGACTTTGCTCCCAATTACACCCGTTTTCTGGAAGACTTTTACGCCATTGAAAACGGTGACACCCTGCTGGCAGATCGAGAGATCTCCAATGCGGAGACTTCCGTCACCACCCAGAACGACGGTGCTTACGATGAATCCGACATTACCGTGCAGCTGACCCCCGAACAGCAGGCGAACTTTGCCTCCGGCGGCTACTACATCCTCTGCAAAGCCAGGGACGAAGGCTATATTACCGCGGAGGAAGACGAACGTGCCGATGATATGTATCTCTTCATTCAGGGAAGTACCCGTGTGACTCTGGATGAAAATGGTTTCTTACATGCTGCTTACAAAAATAACGCTGTCTACATGCAGGATCAGGACGGTCTCTCCGATATTCCCATGATCCTGACAGAGACCGATATCAGCGACACAGAGAATCGTTATCTGGCACATGCGGTGCTGATGAATTATACTGACAACTGGGAATCCCAGACGGCGAAAGTACAGATCGTCGTCAGCGACGAATATCCCGATGGTATCATCCGTAGTGCGATTCCTCTGGATCATGACGATGCGGAATTGCAGAGTGCCAGCAAGCAGTTGATCCATCTGGATGACTATGAGACTATGTCCTTAGTGGCAAGATGCAGCTACGTGACCCGGGATGATAACGGTAATCTGTTGAACTTCTTCGACTGGGAAAAATCCGGCTGGATGATGGGCTTCGATGTGGATCTGACCGGCGATTATCATACCGTGGTACAGCCGCTGGATCACCCGGAAAATTACGTATGCATCTTCTTCATGAAGGATTCCCAGGGGAATACCTCTTATTCCGAAATGATTCCACTAAAATAAGGGAAGGTCAGCTTTCCAGCTCTTTTCCTTCTCTTCCTGCTTGTTCGATCAGGGTCTTATCCACGTCGGTCTCGTAGTTTTTGATGGAGACTTCGACGGGGGTAGGATCCTTGGTCAGGCGCCTGCCACCGACATGATTGAAGAAAACGATAATGCCAGCTGCCAGCCCAAGAGAATAGAATACTTCCAACGTATTCAAGCCTCCGGGTTCAGCACCCATGGCCATCCGGTACACTTCCGTGAAAACCTCATTGATTCCCACATCATTATGGTAAGCCATAATCGTATAGGCTGTACCGAAAAAGCTGATCAGGCACACAAAAGCAGCCTTGATCCACTGCTGCCAGCCTTTGTGTCTGTTCACACAGATCCATTCCACCAGCACATCTGTCTCTCCAACCACCTGCACATCGATCTCCGGACAGATTTCTTCCATAAGACTTACCAGTTTCAGACAACTGATCACACATCGTTTTTCGCCGTCCTTGGGAAAATGATAAATTTTGATGGCTTTTAGTTTTGCCTGCAATACCGGATCCTGACAGCGAATCTCTGCCACATCTTTCAGGAAAACATCCTGTGCCTGCACCTCCGCACTTCTGTCACATTTCAGATAAACCGTCTGCTGCTTCATATACCCTGTCCCTTCCTGCCGTTTCTGCTCTGCATAGACATATTTTCCCAGATTGTCCATATCATTTGTGTGCTTGCTCCCCCGGAAGAATTTCCTTGCTTATTGCACGGTCCGATGCAGTTCTGTGGCAAAATAAAACAGTGACCCGCAGATCTTTCCCGCTGCCATCCCCAGAATGGCCCCGCCCAGCCCGTGGCGGAAAGAGATTCTTCTGGCAAAAATAGGAATACTGTCCAGCATCTCAGCAATGGCCAGCGCCAGACAGCCGATGAACATTCCGGCAAACAGCCCGAAAACCGCCTGTGCTCCAATGCCCGCTGCCGTCCACAGCCTCATCTGTTCCGGGAAGTGTTCCCGCAGATAATTTCCCCACTGACTGTACTCTGGGAAAATCGTAACAAAACATCCCGCCAGCGTCCCGAAAATGACCATTTCCTCATAGAGAAGTACATAACGTGCGGTATGGGTCTTGCCTGCGAACCGGGGGATCAGCCCCACCGCCACCAGCACTGTAAACACTCCGGCTGCCGACAGCAGGCCGTAACTGGCCCCGGTTACTATGAGCAATAATTGTCTGATCAGCATCTCCGTTCCCCTTTCGCAAAGTTCTGCTCCCGGCAGTTATCAAAGGATCTGCAAATGATCTTTTTCTGCACACAATAGAATATCCCAAAACCGAAAATCATATACGGATGGCACTTTTTTCCAAAATGTGCTATACTATCTTTATATATGTGCAGACGCTGCCCCACTTACTGTTTGCGCCGTTTTGAGTGAAGAATTTTAGATTTCAAAATATATGTGAGGTTTTACAACTATGAATACAGCAGATACGACTGAAAATACAGAAAAAAAGACGAGTGCACTTCCCGCGAAAAAAGTCTCCGATTCCGAGACACATCAGCTGCATGTGGTCATTCATCCGGATATCAACGGTTTCGGGCGCCTGTTCGGCGGAAGACTATTAGAGTGGATCGACGAAGTAGCCGGTGCCACCGCCAGACGTCACTGCGGCAGAGACGCCACCACCGTAGCCATCGATAACCTGTATTTTAAATCCGGCGCTTATCTGAATGATATTATTGTGCTGATCGGCAAGGTCACCCATGTGGGACACACTTCCATGGAAGTCCGCGTGGACACCTACCGCGAAGAACAGGATGGTACCAGACACCCTATCAACCGGGCTTATTTTGTCATGGTAGCTATGGGAGACAATGGAAAACCCACCCCGGTTCCCGGCCTCATCTTAGAGAACGACGGGGAACGCATGGAGTGGGATAATGCCATTAAGAGAAGAGAGTTACGATTAGTTCGTAAGAAGGAAGGATTCTAAATCCGATTCTCGTCGCATCCGCAGATCGGAGAACTCAGAAATCTTCGATCTCCCGGATAATGGATCAGCGGTTCGATCACATTATGGTAATTTTCCCGATACAGGTCATCTCTGATCCAGAAGATTTTTCCGTAATCCTCGTGTATCTGAAAAGAGATAAACTTTTTCATGATTCTTCCTTTTCATTCTCTGAAAGCACGATCACCAACCGCTTTGGCGGCAATGTATCCGCATCGGGATTATCCTCCATACCGATTCCATATACGGGCCTGTCATCGTATTTCTCCGGTATGTCATCTCTGTACTTATACATTTCACCGGACCAGTTGTCTCTGTCCACTACAGAAAAATATCCGAATATCTGTAAATAAGGTTTCAAATCCCGAAACAAAAGCTTTCCTTCCGTACTCCGGGCAATATCTCGGGGTTTCTGATACAATACGATCTCCACCCGGTCGATCCGGTAAGGAACACGTCTTCCGTTTTCTTCTGTGAAAAATCTTTCTTTAAAGATTCTTTCCAGCAAAAGTTCTCTGCATCTTTCCAGTATCCCTTCCCACGAAACTCCGGATACAGCACCGGAGATATCTTACAGGTATTTTCTTTGACTTCCAACGCAACATAACCGGGAATCAGCCTCTTATGTTTACTTCCCTCAAGGAACCGCTCTTTTTCATCCTCTTCTTCCAACTGTGTCAGTTCTACCTTAAGATCCTCCCTGTAGAAATAATTCCTGTACATAAATATCCTCGTCCCGTTTTCAGGCGTAAAATCGCTCTTTTGTCTCCAGACAGAGACAGGCAAGTCTTCCACCGGCAAAGCCACATCCGCAATCTAAGAGATATACGTTATGTCTGTCGTTGCACCAGATGGAATTGCCCGGCTCGTCCAGATATCTTCTGTCCTTCTTCCACACAATGCTGTCCGTGGGCGTATGACCGCACATGGAGATATATCCATCGATACCTTCAAAGAAAAAGCAGTCAATATCCATCGTCCCCCGCATGTAATATCGGTCCTCTTCCCGGACATCCGGATGGGAAGTCATGGCATGGGCAAACAGATATTTCTTTCCCTCCAGCTCCAGTTCCTTCTGTAGCGGCAGTCCCTTGATCAGATCAGCAATGTTCCGCATGTCTACTTCGGTAATACGCTGTCGCAGCAGTTCAAAACTGTTGTAACCATAGGGAGCTAATTTGTGCCGTTTTTTCTCCGGAGTATTAAAGTACTCATAAGTATAATTTGCCAGCCAGTCATCGTGGTTGCCTCGTATCCAGGAGCACTTTCCCTGCAAGCCGGCAAGGGCACAATATACTCCGAAGGGGTCCGCAGTTTCTCCACCCCGGTCAAACACATCACCAAGGACGATCAGTTCATCATCCCTTGTGATATTGATCTGCTTTAGGATCTGTTTCAGTTTCTTCAGGTCGTTATGTATGTCGCCGATAACATAATGCATATCCTTCCTCCTTTTCTCATTTCCTTCGGTAGCACTTCTGATATCTGTCGAGCTTTCTGGAAGCGGGATCGCTCCTTGCTTCTGTTCCCCTTCGCCTCATATACCGGCGTATGCTTATAGCTTCTGCTCATTCAGACTCCTTAATATACTTTGTCCCATATAGTTTCTGCCTCACCCGCAAACCCAGTGTGCTCTCTGCTTCTCATCCTGCACCTCTTCCATCTCCGGAAAATCTGCCTCCAGATACAGGGGATTCGGAAAAACTGATATTCAAAGCGATCCTTTCTCTGGGAATCCACCCGCTCCTCTTCCTCCGCAGGAATCTCGCAAGAATCCCATGTCAGACATTCTCCACCGGCTTTATGCATGCTGTTCCCACTGCTTATTCCTATGCATTCCTCCCTGCCGGGAAGTTCTGGCTGTAATAGTCCTCAAATTTCACCTGAAATACAATTCTGGACCGCATACCGAGATTTCTGTCAAGGAACCCCTGCATAGGTTCCGGGTACCCGGCAAATATCACAATGACATCCTCTCTGTGGTTTTCCATTTCCCGAAGCAATGTCGTAATAGCGATCTCGCCTTGCAGAGAATATGCTTCATCAATGAATAATACGCCTCCTTTTGCTACTTCCCGGATTTCCTCCGAATATCATATGCATCATAGATGCCTGATAATGCTTTCCTCCCCGTCTCTTCCTCTCTTTCTCCACAACATCTATGGCAATATTTTTGTAAATAAGTGGTAGTATATTTAGAAAATAAAATGATTTTTGGATATGGGGATATGGATAAGGTTATAAAAAATTTCTGGCTACATAAAACGAGACGGCCGCAACCGTCTCATTTAAAGTCTTACTTTTAAAAAGTATCATTATTTGTATTATAGGAGCTATATTCGCAAGTGAATGAATATCTATTCAGGCTTTCAATTTGTCTCTTTCTTCAATCATTCTTTTTGCGTTTTCGAAATATTCCTTCCAATCCTTATCCGTTGCGTTTGCTAATTTACTGGGACCATAACTCCAAAATGGGATTATTTCCTTACGCGGATCCTTATCCACAAAATAACACTCAAATTTATTGGTCTTTACATAATCAACCCACGCTTTTTCTTCTTTTATATACTTCTCATGTATGTTTTTCAGTTTTGCATCCCAATTATCCAAGGCACCACCCCTGGATGTCACCGCTGCACTTGTCATATTGCCCACGGCATAAACTGATCCAAGGAACCCCATAAATGCATCTATAACGTCTTTTTCTATTATTTCCCCTGTTTTTTCATGCCGAATTTTTGATAAGCTTTCTCGGAGTTGCTTTTCATCCTTCCCCATAGGAATCCGTTTCTCTCGGAATTCCTCCAATAGGAATTCCTCCAATTCTCTCCTTGATTTTTTCCTTAACTTCTCCTTATTTCCCAATAAAAAGATTTTAGTCGGAGTCCACCAGCTTGTCATGATATCATTTCTCATATTTTTATCACTCTGCTCCGGCATCAGTGAAGCATCTGACACACTTTTTTCAACATCTCTGGAATACAATTTAGAAAACATAAGAGAATTATATAACATATTATTGCTGTTCCATTCCATATACAGCTTCTGACATTCTCCTTCCTCGCATTCTTTCAGTAATTCCATTCTATAGTCTTTCATTGTAATCACCCTTTAGAAATCCCCAAACCAGATATTCAGATCCACTTCCTCATTGATGCCGTCCACAGCGCCTTTTTCGCTGTACTGCCATACCTTGTAGGCATACGGATAATAGAGATCATCATTGTAGTAAGCAAACCACTTATCGTACTGTTCCAGCTGTCCCAGATCCAGCATCAGTGTTCCCATCTCCATGTTATGATAGATCATGGGCTTGTAGCCGGCATCCTGAACAGTCTGGCAGAACAGGGCCGTCAGGCGGGTTCTCTCTTCCACGCTCAGTTCGTTGGCACGTCCCTTGCCGCCGCTGACTTTTTCCACATCGAAGACGATGGGCAGTTCAATGTTATAAGGTTTTACCTTTTCCAGTACCAGATTCGCCTCTTCCAACAGTTCTGCATCCGTGATTGCCTGGGAATAGAAGTAGACACCTACTTTGATACCTGCCTGCAGGGCCCCCTTGATATTCTGTTCAAAATATTCATCTTCTACTAACTTACCCTCGGTACCGTATCCTCTGAGTCCCACACGGATAAAAGCGAATTCTACGCCATCCGCAGCGACTTTCGTCCAGTCGATATTGCCCTGATGCTTGGAGACGTCGATTCCCTTGTGGGATACCACCTGTCCGTCCTGCATATACTGCACTTCGCCGTCCTCTAAAATGTTCAGGTTCTCCAATGCATAGTCATTTTTCTGCAGATTTTCATTGATAGGAACGAAATTAAAGGTTCCGTTGCTCACAACGACCAGTTCATTGGGATAGTAAGGACGCAGGGTCTCTACCATGGTAGTGCCAGAGGTCAGACCATCACGGATCCCGGAGAGGATCTTGTTCTCTTCCTCGTCCTCCGCCTGCTGCTTTGCTTCAGCGATCAGGGCATCCACTTCCTCCTGCGTATAGGTCTTCACCACTTCCTGTGTGCTCTCTTCCGTCTGGCTTCCGGCTTCCGCTGCTGCCGCCAGATCGTTGGCATTATCCTGGAACTTGCTGTCGATCCAGGAATACAGGATTCCCGCAACATACGTTACCAGTACTAACACCAGCAGGCATCCGGTCATGACCAGAATGGATGCTATGGTGTTGTTTTTCTTACGCTTATTTGCTCTGCTCAGACGGTCCTCGGGGATCCGTCCGTTTTCGTTTTCTTTTTTCATAAGTACCCCTGCTCTCCTTTTTCATGCTGTCTCTCTATAACTATGCAGCATTGCGGTCTATAAGATTATATATAACTATTCAGAGCCGTGCAAATTATGGCAATATATACGTCGAATGCTTGCATTCGTAAGAATATTTGACATAATTTATACGGCGAAATAACCACATGAGTAAAAAGCAAGCTCTGAAAGAGCGGTTTTGCGAATGCGGGCTGAATAGTTCCTTTATATAATATAATCGAATTTCCGACGGAAAGGAAGAGGAAAAAATTTGTTTTATGAATTATTAATGAATTGGCCCTTATCCGGCCATCTCCCGCATTTCCCGCAGGATCTTTTTCTCCAGACGGCTGACCTGCACCTGACTGATCCCCAGGATCCCGGCGATCTCCGTCTGGGTCTTGTTCTGAAAATAGCGCATGCGGATCAGCTCCCGGTCTCTCTCCGGCAGTTCCCCAAGCAGCTGTGCCAGCAGCATCTGATCCAGCAGCCTGTCCTTCTCCACATCATTTTCCACCGCACCGCTGCTTCCCATGCTGGCTCCCACACAGCCGTGGGCCGCGGCCACCACCCGGTCCGCCAGACACAGCTCGCTGCCGTCCTCCTGCCCGCTGCTGCTATAGAGGGATTCCACCTCCGCTCCGGCCTCCATGGCCAGAATCACATCTTCTCTGTCCAGCTGTGCCTCCTCGGACAATTCTTGTAAGGTGGGCTCCCTGTGCAGTCTGCTCTGTAAACGCTGTCTTGCCAGTCTGACCTTCAGCCCATCCTCCTTGATGGTACGGGATACCTTTAACAGACCGTCATCCCGCAGAAACCGTTTGATCTCCCCAGTGATCATGGGGACGGCATAGGTGGAAAACCGTACCTCCAGCTTCAGGTCAAATTTATCGATGGCTTTCATCAGGCCGATCACGCCGATCTGGAACAGATCCTCCGGGTCATATCCTCTGCCCAGAAATCTTTTCACAATGTGATGCACCAGTCCCAGATTTTTCTCGATCAGTACTTCTCTCGCTTCTTTATCTCCGCTTTGTGACTTTCCGATGAGTACTGATACTTCTTCCATGCCTCAGTCCTCTTTTCCGATCCAGTCTCCGCAGCGCATTTTCTTCCACATATGTACTCTTGTGCCCTTGCCCGGGATGCTCTCCACTTCCAGCTCATCCATGAAGGCTTCCATAAAGGCAAATCCCATGCCGGACCGTTCCAGTTCCGGCTTCGTGGTAAATAACGGTTCCATGGCTCTGGCCACATCCTCGATGCCTTTTCCCTGATCCGATACCTCGATGGAAAGCGTATCGTTCTCAAGAATGCAGTGCAGTCTTACCTTTCCCGGATGGATAATGCTGTACGCCGGGCGCATCTCCCCATGCTTCGTATAACCGGACAGATTCTCGTATCCATGGATAATGGCATTGGTTACTGCCTCCGATACTGCGGTCTTGATATCCGCCAGTTCTTCCAGTGTGGGATTCAGATGGGTAATGAAAGCCGCCACCGCCACTCTGGCAAAGCTTTCATTACAGGAGACCGCGTCAAATACGATCTCCATCTCATTCCGGCTGCCCTGCGTTCTCTGCTGCAAAAGTTCTTTTTCTTCCGTCACCTGAATGTTTTCCCTCTCTGCTACCATGTTCTCCTCATTTCTGCGCCTATTATTGCACTGTTTTTCATAATTTTTTGAATAATTTCTTTCATTTTTGACAGAATCTTCCTTCCAACGTTTAACCCGGCAGGATCTCGACGATCTTGTGAAGCCCGGACATACGGAAGATCCGCTGGATCTGCCGGTCTGCATGGATCGCATAGACATGTCCGCCGAAGCAGGAAATCTTGCGGTACCGTCCCATGATGATCCCGATCCCGGAAGAATCCATGAACCGGGTATCCTCAAAATCAAACACTACATTTTCCACGTTTTCCCTGACCAAGAGCCTGTCCGCCCCTTCGCAGATATAGGAGGCTCTGTGGTGGTCCACTTCCTCCGGCATGCGCACCATCAGGCAGTTATCAATGATCTGAAAGTCTTCCATATTTCCTCACATTCCGCTGTTTTCCAGCATTTTTACTCAAAAGAAAAGAGAACCCGCGCTTTACTTTACGCATGTTCTCTTTCGTGTGTTGTGTGTCATTGTCTGATGGTATGTTGTTCTTCCCTACTGTGCCGTATTCTCTGCCAGCTGGGAACGATATCTCTGGGCACTTCTGGCCGTCTCCGTATCCGGGAACAGCTCTATGATCTTGTCATAGGTGGTGATGGCATTCTGGGCATCGTCACTCTTACGGTAAGAGTTGCCCAGGCTCAGCCAGGCATCCTTGTTGGTCTCATCGTAAATGACTGCCTTGGACAGGTTCTCGATGGCCGTCGCGTAATCCTCGCTGCGGTAAGCATTGTAGCCTGTCTCATAATACTGTGCGGACAGCTGCGGCCCGATCAGGCCAAGCAACGTCTTGTACAGCTTCTGGAATGCTTCGGAAGTACTGTCCACATCCACGGATGCCGAAATGCTTTCCAGGTTAGCCGCCGTCTGGGTAATATCCTGCGTCTCCAGATATGTGGTGGCTGCCGCTAACAGGCTGTCGATGGTCTGTAGCGTACCGTCGGTTCCCACATACCCCTGCAGTTCCTGATTCAGCGTATCATTCTCTGTCTGCAGTGCCTGCATCTGGGTCTCCAGTTCCTGGATCCGGGAGGTCTTGGTGTCTAACTGATTGCCGATGTCGGTGATGGTCTTCTGGGCCTCATTGTTGGCATTGGATACCGCTGCCGGAACCACCAGAAAATACATCACGGCCAGACCAATGATCAGACCGATGGCAATATTGATCAGGGAAGAGAGACCTGCACTCTTCTGCTCCTTCACATTCAAAGGCTGAATGATGATCTCATTGTCGCTCTGGTAGCGAACCGCATCATCCTTCTTCCGCCGGCCGGTCTGCTTGCTATTCTCGTCCGGAGTCAGCTGCATCTCAACTTCCTTCAGATACCGCAGGGTCAGCGTATTGTTGCGGTCGATGTCCATGCACTTACGCAGTTCTCTCTCCGCTCTGTCCCACTGTTCACTGTCCATATAAAGCAGGGCTAACAGCTGGTGTGCCCGGATGAACTTCGGGTTCAGGGACAGTACCTTTTTCAGCTGGATGATAGCCAGATCCTTGCTGTCCTGATTGCAATAGACCAGTGCCTGATTGTATTTCTTGATGGTCTGGTTAATGGCATCCAGGCGGGCCGCATTGGACTGCAGCATATTGATGTAATCGTCCGCGATATTTTTCTCAGGCCGCATATTTTTGCTGATGACCCATTCGCTCAGTGCCGCAACGACCTCTCCGGTCTCAAAATACACCAGTCCCAGCAGATTTCTGGCTTCGATATTGTTCTTATTAAATTTCAGGCTCTGCCGTAAGCTGTTGATCGCACCTGTGAGATCCCGTACTCCTGCTTTCTCCAGACCGTCATTGTAGAAACGGTTGGACATACACATGATCTTCTTGTAGAGGGATACATCTGCTCCGCAGGACGTACAGAAATCGTGCTCTGACAGATGGCAGCCGCAGTTATAACAAAACATGCTCTCCCTCCTTATTTCTCTTCTTTTTCTTCGGATTCTTTTATCATTTTCACCAACAGATCCGCCGCATCGGTCAGATCCTGATTGTAGATAGCTTCCTCAGCGTCTTCCACTTCCAGGCTGGGATGAAATTTCTTCAGTTCTTCTTCAAAATTGATCATGGTCCAAAGACTCCTTTATTTCCCCGACAAGATACAGGCTTCCCGCGATATAGAGCCGTTCTCCTGGCTGTCTGCCCGAGACTTCCGTCCGCAGTGCCGTATCCGCTTCCGTATACATAGTAAACCGGTCTTCCGGATAAGCTGCCAGTAAACCTTTCAGTTCTTCCAGCGAAAGCGACCTCGCCGTCCGCATATGCGTAAAAGCGATCCGGTCGAATAATCCCGACGTGATCACCCTCTGTATCATATGCCTGCAATCCTTATCCGCCGCCACACCAAATAACAGTCTCCTGCCCTCCGTGCAGCCGTCCTGTTCCACGGTATCCAGAAAAGCCCGGATGCCGTCGTCATTATGCGCACCATCCACGTACACCTCCGGAAGTACTTCTTCCATGCGTCCCTGCCAGAAGCAGCCAAGGATTCCCTGTCGGATCTCTTCCACAGTGGGACACCCGGATGCGGCACACATTCTGCCGTCAGGCATGTCCGTACTGCGAAACAGCACTTCCACGGCCCGCACTGCCAATGCCGCATTTTCCATCTGGTAGCGTGCAATGGTATGCAAAGTAAGACTAATATAATTATAATACTCAGAGCGCAAGGAAAAATCAATGTATTTCTTCCGAAATCCAAGGAAAGTATAGTCCTTTTTCGACACCGGTATCTGTATCGCACCAAGTTCTGACGCTTTGCGGCAAATTACCGCACTGGCATCCGCATCCCCGTCCAGATACACCACCGGAACACCGGGGCGCAGGATCCCTGCCTTTTCCGCAGCGATCTTCGCTGTGGTGTCTCCCAGATACTGTACATGATCCAGACTGATCCGCGTAATGACGGTCAGGAGCTTATTGTCCACATAATTCGTGGCATCCAGTCTTCCGCCCAGGCCGGTCTCAATGATGCAATAATCCGGTTTTTCTTCTGCAAAACAGAGTAATGCCATGCAGAATAGGTATTCATAAAAGTTGAGAACGAATTCCTGTGGCGCTTCTTCCCCTCGCTGCCCGTCCCCAGTATTCGCAGAATTGGTCTCCTGCAAAGCGTCCCATACCGCAAGAAACTCCTGTAAAAAAGCTTCCTCTGAGATCATTTCACCATTCACGGCAAAACGCTCCCGCATATCCACCAGATGAGGTGAAGTGAATACAGCCGTGCGATAGCCTGCTTCCCGCAGGATCGAACTCATGTAGGCACAGACGGAGCCTTTTCCATTGGTGCCCGCCACATGAATGATCCGCAGATCCTTCTCCGAATTTCCGAGTTTTTTTAAAAACCATTTAAGGTCCCTGCTGTCCGCAGGATTTTTTTTAACAGTAAAGCGGGGCATATCCTTCAGATATGCCACCGCTTCTTCAAACGTTATCATGTCATTACCGAATCTCATCGTATTCCTTATGCTTTACGTTCTTTTTATTCTGTACGTTTCGTTGCAGATCATGCCAGCTGTTCTAAGCGTTTTGTCACCTGTTCCATCATCTGCTCGTATTTTGCCAGCTTTTCCTTCTCCTCTGCGATCTTCGCTTCGGGAGCCTTGGACAGGAATCTCTCATTGGACAGCATTCCCCTGGAACGTAACAGCTCACCTTCCAGTCTCTTCTGCTCCTTCTTCAGTCGCTCGATCTCCTGTGCGATGTCTACCAGCTCTGCAAACGGAATGTACAGGGTTGCACCGGGGATCACTACGGATACCGCATCCTCTGCGATTCCGGTCTTGTCAGCCTGGATCATGATCTCATTCGCATAAGCAAGGCTTGCGAAGAACAGCTTACCTTCCTCAAAAATCCTGCGGATCTCGTCATTTTCGCTGACTACATACACACTTGCCTTACGGCTGGGTGCTACGTTCATCTCAGTACGGATGTTGCGGATACCGCGAACGGCTTCCTTAATCGTTTCTATGGCCTTCTCCTCTGCGGGGAATGCACGATCCTCGCTGTACTCCGGCCACTTGCTGATCATGATGGACTCTTCTTCATTCTGAATGGTGCAGAAGATCTCCTCAGTGATGAACGGCATGTAAGGATGTAACAGCTTCAGGGCGTCGATCAGGACAGTCTTCAGCGTCCACAGTGCCGCATTCTGGCTGACTGCATCGTCGGTGCTGTACAGACGGGGTTTTACCATCTCGATGTACCAGTCACAGAACTCATCCCAGATAAAGTCATATACCTTCTGTACGGCGATACCCAGCTCGAAGTGATCCATGTTGTCGGTCACATCTTTTACCAGAGTATTTAACTTGGACAGGATCCACTTATCTACGGGCTGTAAATCTGCTGCCGCAGGGGTGGTGATATCTTTTCCGGTCTTCTCCAGTGCCTGCTCCATGTTCATCATGATGAAACGGGAAGCATTCCATACCTTGTTGGCGAAGTTACGGCTGTTCTCTACTCTCTCATAGTAGAAACGCATGTCGTTGCCCGGTGCGTTGCCGGTGATCAGGGTCAGACGCAGTGCATCGGCACCGTACTGGCTGATGATCTCCAGAGGATCGATACCATTGCCCAGAGATTTGGACATTTTCCGTCCCTGACTGTCACGTACCAGTCCGTGGAACAATACGGTCTTGAAAGGCTTCTCTCCCATCTGCTCGTATCCGGAGAAGATCATACGGATCACCCAGAAGAAGATGATATCATAACCGGTTACCAGGACATCGGTAGGATAGAAATACTTCAGATCCTCGGTCTGCTCCGGCCAGCCCAGGGTCTCAAAAGGCCACAGTGCGGAGGAGAACCAGGTATCCAGCGTATCGGGATCCTGTGTAAAGTGGGTGCAGCCGCACTTGGGACATACCTTCGGCATCTCCTTGGCTACGACTACTTCACCGCAGTCATCGCAGTAATATGCGGGAATCCTGTGTCCCCACCACAGCTGACGGCTGATACACCAGTCGCGGATGTTATCCGTCCAGTTGAAATAGTTCTTCTCCATACGCTCGGGGATCAGCTTGATCTCGCCCTTTTTCACTGCTTCTCTTGCAGGTTTGATCAATTCATCCATCTTAACGAACCACTGGTCTTTTACCATAGGCTCGATGGTGGTCTTACAACGGTCATGGGTACCTACGTTGTGTACATGGTCTTCGATCTTTACTAACAGCCCCATCTGATCCAGTTCTTCCACGATGGCTTTTCTTGCTTCGTAACGGTCCATGCCCTCGAACCTGCCGCCGTTTTTATTGATGGTGGCATCATCGTTCAGGATATTGATCACAGGCAGATCATGACGCTTGCCCACCTCAAAGTCATTGGGGTCATGAGCGGGGGTGATCTTAACGACACCGGTACCGAACTCTCTGTCTACATAAGCATCCTCAACGATAGGGATCACACGGTTTACGATAGGAAGCAGTACCTTTCTGCCATGCAGATGGGTGTAACGCTCATCATCGGGATGGATGGCTACTGCGGTATCACCTAACATGGTCTCGGGACGGGTAGTTGCAAAGGTCAGAAACTCTGTGGTGCTGGGCGTTCCGTCCTCGTTCATCAGCGGATACTTGATGTGCCAGAAATGTCCTGCCTGCTCCTGATATTCTACCTCTGCATCGGAGATGGAGGTATTACATACGGGACACCAGTTAACGATACGGGCACCCTTGTAGATGTAGCCTTTTTCGTGCATCTTCACGAACACTTCGATCACAGCCTTGTTGCATCCCTCATCCATGGTGAAACGCTCTCTGTCCCAGTCACAGGAAGAACCCAGCTTTTTCAGCTGACCAATAATACGTCCGCCGTATTCCTTCTTCCACTCCCAGGCTCTCTCTAAAAACTTTTCACGACCCAGATCGTGCTTGTCGATGCCTTCTTCCTTCAGCTTCTGGATGATCTTGACCTCGGTAGCGATACTTGCATGGTCGGTGCCGGGCTGCCACAGTGCATTGTAGCCCTGCATTCTCTTATAACGGATCAGGATATCCTGCATGGTGTTGTCCAATGCATGTCCCATGTGGAGCTGTCCGGTGATATTTGGGGGCGGGATCACGATAGTGAAGGGAGTCTTACTGTGATCTACCTCCGCATGGAAATACTTTTTGTCAAGCCACTTCTGATACAGTCTGTCTTCTATGCCGCTGGGGTCATAGGTCTTGGCTAATTCTTTGCTCATTGCTTCCTCCTTAAATTCTCCTGAAATTAACAAAGCCCTCTGCCGACTCTCGTCAGCAAAGGGCGTCAGTAACGCGGTACCACCTTTGTTCACAGCTTGCGCTGCCTTGCGACTTCTTACAAAGTCCTATCCGGTAACGGGGATAACTCGTGAAAACCTACGCCCGGAATATCCGGTCTCGGCTCTCCAGCTTGGAAGCTACCTTCCACATTCCTGTCTTGAAGCAGCCTTCCAGCGCATACATGCAGCCGCTCTCTCTGGTAAGGGGAAATGTGTACTCCTCTTCGTCATTGCCTTTTGGATTTGGTTAATTACTAATAAAAAATATAGTACAGAAATTCCGACTTTGTCAAGGAAATCTTGTTTTCCTGCATATTTTTCCTTCAGAATGTATGGTTTTCATGTATAAACTGGCATGGTAAAAAAAACATATTCTGGCTCTTTTAAGCAAGCCACTTTTTCTATACACTGAATCCTAACATATCCCACCGAACAAATGGGAATTATGAAAAAGAAATTAAAAGAGGAGATCATCATCATGGAAAAGAAAAAATCATACGGTGTATTGATTGCGGGAGCCATTCTCCTGATCCTGGGAATCGTCCTGGCAGTCATTACCCACAATAACAGTTATCAGGAATCCGTTGCTTATGGCAGCCAGTTAAGCGATGTCAAGGCACAGCTGGAGGAAGTAGAAGCTTCCATCGAGGCAGTCACCGGCGGCACAGCAGACGGTGATCTGGATTCCCTGAATGCGCAGAAGGATGAATTGACCGCTTCGAAGTCCACTCTGTCCGACCAGAAGCTGTCCGCAGAGCGTCCTTACTCCTATAGCCTGGTTCTGGTATTCTTCGCTATCCTGTTAACTGCCAAGGGATTGTACAATGCCATCGCAGGCGTAATTCCCGCACAGAAGGCGGATGTGAAGAAGCTGGCGCAGGCAGGTCTGTTAGCAGCTCTGTGCTATATCGGATTTGCTTTCTTCAAGATCGACATTCCCGTGGGTCCCGAGAAGACCGCATTCCATCTGGGCAATGTATTCTGCGTACTGGCAGCTCTGCTGCTGGGCGGTTACTGGGGCGGACTTGCCGGTGCCATCGGCATGACCATCGCCGATCTGACCACCGCTTATGTAACCAGTGCCCCCAAGACCTTCTTATTAAAATTGTGCATCGGTCTGATCGTAGGACTGGTTGCTCACAAGATCTTCCATCTGAGCAAAGAGCATTCCGTAAAATATGTGACCGGCGTAACGATTCTTGCTTCTGCCTGCGGTATGGCATTTAACGTGGTAGCGGATCCGTTGGTTGGTTACTTCTATAAAATGTACCTGCTGGGTGTGCCTCAGGATATTTCCAAGGCTCTTGCCAAGATCAGCACCGTAACTACCGGTGTCAACGCCATCGTTGCTGTGATCTGTGCTTCCGTATTCTATCTGGCACTTCGTCCGGCACTGAAGAAAGCAGGATTATTCCATGACATCTAATTTCGATACTTCTGATAGAAATGCACAAAAGGGCGGGGATTTCGTTCCCCGCCTTGCTATGATCAACGATATTGCCGGTTTCGGACGCTGCTCCACCACCGTGTCCCTGCCCGTGATCAGCGTAATGAAGGTACAGGTATGCCCTGTGCCTACTTCTGTTTTATCGAACCATTTGGGATTTCCTCTCTGCCATTTTGATGACTACACCTCTCATATGCGAGATTATATAAAAGTATGGAACGAACTGGGACTTACCTTCGATGGGTTATACTGTGGATTCTTAGGAAATGAAGAGCAGATCGACATTGTACGGGGGTTCGTGGAAATGTTCCGGCCGCCCCTGTTTTTGCTGGATCCGGTCATGGGAGACCACGGCAGGGCCTACTCCTCCATTACAGAGACCCATGTTCAGAAGATGAAGGAGCTGCTGCCTCTGGCGGATATTATCACGCCGAATATCACGGAAGCCTGCCTGCTGACCGGGACTCCCTGGAAGGATAGGGAATGGACGATGCAGGAGCTGTCCGGATTGTGTGAACGGCTGACTGACATCTGTCAAACAGCTTCCATTACATCCGACGAAGCCTCCACGGGCATTACTGCCAGTGGTTCTGACGGGAGTTCCGTTGGCACTGTCTCCATCGTCATCACCGGGATCCGGCAGGGCGATTCTCTGGTGAACTTCCTATGGGATGACGGCGTCTATACCACTGTTTCCACCCCCATTGCCGGAGCATCCCGTCCCGGCACCGGAGACATCTTCGCCTCCATTCTCGCCGCCGATGCCGTCCGCGGGGAGACCTTACTATCCTCCGTGCAAAAGGCAGCGAACTTCGTAGGTCTGTGCATCACCGGAAGTGAAAAGGCGGGAACGCCCGTGCAGGAGGGCGTGGTGTTTGAGAAGTATCTGGCGGCGCTGTTGTAAGAATATTAAAGCTCAATGATTTAGTTGACTTTTCATTTCATCTCTTTTATATTTTATATAGAAAAGGAATTGTGGTTGTTCTCAAGAATGAGATCCCGTATAGCAAATGCTTAAACGGTGTGCTGCGATTCTTTTTTTATATTATACTGGCTATCCTCCATCTGGAAAGGGGGCATTAAAATTGAGTAATTTGACACATACTGATTCTATGATGAATGAAATCAGAGAATTGTTATTAAATGCACGTCAGCGCGTGGCGGTACAGGTAAATACGGAATTGCTGTCTACCTACTGGAATGTAGGAAAGATCATTGTTGAGTATGAGCAGGAAAGCAAAGATCGGGCAGATTACGGAAAGCAGACCTTAAAGGAACTTTCTAAAGGATTGACAAAAGAATTTGGAAAGGGATTTTCTGTTTCCAATCTATACAATATGCGCCTGTTCTATATGCACCATCAAAAATTCCAGACAGTGTCTGGAAAATTGTCGTGGTCGCATTATTGTGAGCTGTTGACGATTTCGGATCCAGACAAACGCAGTTTTTATGAAAAGGAAACCATCAACTCCGGGTGGTCGATCCGAGAATTAAAGCGGCAGATTTCCACTTCTCTCTATGAACGATTATTACTGTCAGAAGGAAAGACAAACAAGGAAACGGTACTTGCCCTCGCGGAAAAAGGTATTGAAATGACTACGCCAAGCGACATTATCAAAGACCCCTATGTGTTTGAATTTTTGGGTGTGCCGGAAAACAAGCCCCTGCTGGAAAGTGATCTTGAAAAAGCACTGGTCGCGCAGATTGAAAAATTCCTGTTGGAATTAGGTCGCGGTTTCATGTTCGTCGGGACGCAGCAACGCATTACGTTGAACAATACTCACTACTATGTGGATATGGTTTTCTATAATAAAATTCTCCGAGCGTATGTGCTGATTGAATTAAAGACAACCAAGCTCACACCGGAAGCCGCCGGGCAACTTAATATGTATCTGAACTACTACGCCGCAGAAGTAAATGATGAACATGATAATCCCCCCATCGGTATTATCCTTTGTACAGACAAAGACAGTGTAGCTGCTGAATATGCTCTCGGAGGTCTGTCCAACAATATCTTTGCTTCACGTTATGTTTCTTATATTCCAAATAAGGAACAACTCATCGCACAGGTAGAAGCTGTTTTGGATGAATGGCACAAACCGGAAAAAGAATAACAAAAGAATTCTAACATTACCGCCTGAGGGAATCACAACTCCACTCAGGCGATATCGCGTATCTTATTTTCCGAATTTAGCAGCTTTTTTACCGCCGCCATGTGAAAACCGTTCTGTCTGGCAGTATTTTACTTAAACTCCACCACAACGCTGCCCATAGCACATTCCAGCTCCATATTTTTAGAAGCGTTGTTGTTGATTTGTTTCTCCTGTGCCAGGCCGTTGTAACTGTCATCACCGACTTTCAGTTCACCCATGCCGCAGCTTAAGTCGTAGTCGAAATCTGTCTGCATTCCTGCCAGTGTCAGTTTCAGTTCTCCCATGGAGCACTCTCCGTCCAATCGTTCGGTCACATCTCCGTTCAGACGAACGGATCCCATTCCTACGGAAACCTCTGCCACGCGGCTGCTCAGTGCTTCTACTGTCATCTGACCGGCACCACAGTCTAACTCTGCCTGGTCAGCATCCAGTTTCTCAAACGTCATCTTGCCGGCACCCACATTGGCTTCCAGTGCCCCCGTCTGCAATTCCTCTACACTGAGGCTTCCGGCTCCCATATCCAAAGAGGTATTTTCAAAATAATATCCCTCCGGCACATACAGGCAGATGGAACCGCCCAGGTTGCCATCACTGTTGCTGTTTGCTTTCGAAGTGCCGCGGATCTCCATCGTACCGCCTTCCACATATCCCTGGAACTTTCGCATTCCGTCGGCTTCTACCCGGAAGCAGTCGTCCTCTGACACCTGAATCTTCATGACACAGCCACCGGCCTGCACACGTAGATCCGTGATGCCCTGACTGTCATCCCCCAGAACATACAGCTCTATCTTTCCCGACTTTACTTCATAATCTGAGTCATAATCCACGTTGTCCTCCAGATCATAGTGCACATCGTCCATATTTTCCCGAATCTGCTCCGTCACACCGTCACTCCAGTCATCTACCTTTTCTCCGGAGATTCTTCCCAGAGTAACCGCTGACAGGATCTCCCCCGGCGAAAAATGCGTGGAGCCATTCCCCAGGCTTCCGCTCACTCCCAGGATCAGTCCCAATAATATGAATATCAACGCTGTGATGGCACAGCCCTTCATAAATTTTCTCATGCTTCTGCTTTACCTCTTTTCTGGAATAATCCTCCGATCCAACAACAGATCGCCGGTGTGGCGATTCCCGCCATGGCCACGGTCAACATCAGAAACAGAAGTCCGACACCTCCGCAGATCAGTCCGGCACCGATCAGCCCCATTCCCACGAAGGGATGCGTAAACAGACTGATGATCCCTGCAACCACCAGTGCGATCAGAATCAGTATCAGTGCTGCTGCCGTTGCCCCGAAACCAACGATCAGACCGAGCCATGCAACGATCAGCCCCGCTGCCACACCGATGCCTGCGGAAGCTACTCCCAGGATCACCGGAGATGCCAAAATACATAAAATTACGATCAGCACGATCATACCGGTGGACATTCCTTCTTTTTTCCGAGAGGACACTGCTCCAGCTGCCTGTGCTTCATTTTCCTGCCCAAAGCCTGCCTCTCCGGCACCGCTCTTCGCGCCGGAATCCGCCGGATAAGTGATCACCGCACGGTTGTCCGCATTGATCTTCTGGTAAATATTCTCTCCATAACCGTTCCCGAAAATGTCCTTTTTGATGTTTTCCGCCACCTTGGCAGGATTTCCCAAAGCCTCAATAACGTTCTGTTCATTTTCCGGACCCGCATCATTAAAATATTCATTATAGTATTGTAATGCTTCCTCCCGCTCTGTAGCGGAAATATTCTGCAACAGACTTTCCAGCTGCCTCATAAACTCCGTTCTATTCATTCTACTATGTTCTCCCATCTGCGCCTGTTTACGCCTCTGACCTGTCACTTAGTTTTCCTTCAAACAATCCCGTGATCTTATCGCTGTAGCTGCGCCACTCACTTTCATATAAATGAAGCTGCGCCCAGCCTCTGCTGGTGACTTTGTAATAACGCCTCGTTCTGCCACTGCATTCCCGGTCATAGACTTCCAGACATTCGTCCTTCTGTAATCGCCGAAGCACGGGATACAGGGTGGATTCCGACAATTCGATCACCTGCCGGACCTCCTGGGTGATCTTGTACCCATAGGTTCCTTCCGGTTCCCGGGCGACCACCGCCAGCACGATAGCATCCAGCAGAGCTGCTCCTGTATTAAAAAGCATCCTATCGCTCCTCTCTGAAATTTGCGGCTATCCGCCTTTCCTTACAATATTATATGCCGTATAGTATTGCTCTGTGGCTATACTATACGGCATATAATATCATGCGTCAATATAGAGAAACCGTAAGAAATTCTAAAGACTTTCCAAAGATTCCACAATGGCTTTGCCATCATGACCGGGGATGCTCTGTTAGTTTTCCATCAGCCAGAAATATGCACTGTACGCCGGCAGAAGACTACCGCCGCCAAAGTCATGTTTCTCTCCGGTGATCAGATCCACCGCCGTGCCGCAGCCGGCATCAAAATGCGCCATGAAATCCGCTCCATCCGCATTGATAGCCACCATGACTCTCTCATGCTCCGACTTTCTTTCGAAAATGCATTGCTTATTGGTCAGCAGTACTGAACGGAAAGCACCGTAATTCAATGCTTCCGAATGCTTCTTTGCCTCTGTCAGCTTGCTGATCCAGTCACACAGACCATTCCACTCCGGCTTATCAAAGTAGGGACGCAGTGCAGGATCGCCGTCTTCCTTGCGGGCCTTGAAGCCCCATTCACTTCCGTAATAGACACAGGGAATGCCCGGCATACCGAATGCCATGGCATAGATCAGCGGCAGATGATTCTCGTTGTTCAAAATACTTGCCACACGGGTCACATCGTGGTTGTCCACAAAGGACAGCAGATGCTTGCCCTTATACAGGGTCCAGTTCTCCGGTCCGAACTGACGTAACAGGGAATGTACGATCTCGAACATATTCATACTGTTGAAACTGCTGTAAAGTCCCTTGTAGCACTCGTAGTTCGTTGCGGAATGCAGCATCTGATCGTTCATCAGACGGTTGTAGTCTCCGTGAAGCATCTCTCCCAATAAGAAGAAATCCTGTTTGTAAGCGCTGGTTACTTCCCGCAGTCTTCTGACGAAATTTTCATCCAGACTGTAAGCCACATCCAGTCGCAGACCGTCAATACCGAATTCATCGATCCAGCCCTTGACACTGTCCAGCAGATAGTTCACCACATCGGGATTCTGCAGGTTCAGCTTCACCAGATCAAAGCAGCCTTCCCAGCCCTCATACCAGAGTCCGTCGTTGTAATTGGAATTGCCACCGAAGTCGATCCGGTAGAACCAGTTCACATACGGTGAATTCTCCCGGTTGCGGATCACATCCTGGAACTGGGCAAAGCCTCTGCCCACATGATTGAACACACCGTCCAGCACGACCCGGATCCCGGCCCTGTGCAATGCGTCGCAGACCTCCTTAAAATCTTCGTTGGTTCCCAGTCTCACATCGATCTTACGATAATCTCTGGTATTGTAACCATGAGTATCCGATTCGAATACCGGGGAGAAATATACCGCGTTCACTCCCAGCTTCTGCATATGGGGGATCCAGTCCTCCACATGTTTGATCTCATGTCTCTGTACTCCGTCATTTTCAAAAGGAACTCCGCAGAATCCCATGGGATAGATCTGATAAAAAACACTTTCATACGCCCACATATTAGTTACCATTCCTTTCTGCCTTAATTTCATACCTTGTACTCGTAATGCTTTTCCATTGACTGGTTCAGTACTGCTTTTATTTATTTGTCCACATCAATTCTTTTGCTATTATACACCATTTTTGAACCGTCTGTCGTTTTTTCTGTGTAAAACCACAAATAATCCACAAAATCCACCGACTTATCCACATATACACATGTGTCATATGTGGTTATGTGGATTGTCATATCGGATATCAACTCGTGTATCACATTGAAAATCATCCCTTTTGCCACAACCAGGCATCCCAGAAGCGCTCCACCTTTTTGGCTACCGTATCCACGGTCACAGGCTGCACCTGTTCCCACTCTCTGGGGAATAATCTCCGGTAGGAATACTGCTGAAACCGATCATCCAGCAGAACAATGATACCCACATCCTCCGCCGTCCGGATCACGCGGCCTGCCGCCTGCAATACTTTATTCATTCCCGGATAGCGGTAGGAATAATCGAAGCCGTTCTCTCCGTCCTCATCAAAATAGCCCTTGAGGATCTCCCGCTCACAGCCTACCTGGGGCAGTCCGGTTCCTACTACAATGACTCCGATCAGACTGTCCTTCTTCAGATCGATGCCCTCTCCGAAGATTCCCCCCAGCACGCAGAAGCCGATCAGCGTCTGCTCCTCTTCCTCCTCGATCTCCATACCGATGAGACTTTGCAGGTCACATTCCTCATTGCCCCGGAAGCGATTCAGGAAGTATTCACGCTCTTCCTCATTCATGGATTCCTGTTGGACGAGACATTCTTCTTCCTCTGTCATAAAATACTGTTCATAGATCTCGTAAATATGATTCATAAAGGAATAGGACGGGAAAAATATCATGTAATTGCCGTGCCGGTTCTTCACCACTTCGTGAATGTAACGGGCAATATTGTAGTATTCTTCCTGGGATCTTCTGCTGAACTTGCTAGTCACATCCCCGGCGATCAGTATGGTACGCTTCTCGGGATCAAACACCGAGTGGGCATACACCTCGTAATCCTCCTTCTCACCGCCCAGCAGGTTCTTGTAATACTGGATGGGCAGGAAGGTAGCGGAAAAAAGGATCGTACTGCGTCCTCTGAGCATGCATTCCTTCAGGTTTTCTCTGGGATTCACGCAGAACAGCTTCAGTTCAAAGCTGCCATCCTCACACAATCTGGTATATTTCACATAGTTTTCATCTTGTCTCTCGTAAATATCCAGAAAATGACTGAGCTTGAAATAGAAGTCCAGCAGATTCTCCCGTACTTCCAGGCTGACCTTCTCCTGCTCCTCCAGATAATCACTGATCACAGCGTGCAGTCTGGTCAAGGGCTGCACCAGCATGTCAATATCATCCACCAGCCGGTACCCGTCACAGTCCCGCTTCATGGACAGCAGCTGTGCGTTACACTTCTCCAGCAGCTGGCTGATCCGTTCCGCATAGCCTTCCCGCACAAAGGTACTCTTTCCGTCAGACTTTTTCCCTTTGTGTCCCCTTACATAGAGGGAATCGGTACCGTCTGTTTCCTCCAGGGTAATCTCCTGTGGCAGTTGTTTTGACATGCCTGTCATTTCTAATGTCATCTGCCCGGAAATCCCGTCTTTATCACGCTTTTTCTGGGCTGCTTCTTCCATTTCCGACGTGATTGTCTGTTTGATCTCCCGCTTGAGTTCCAACAGATCTTCCTTCCGTAGCGGTGCACTGTACATCTCCCGGCCCCGCTCTAAGAGGTTATGTGCCTCATCGATCAGAAATACATAATTCCCCTGACTGCCGTCCCCGAAAAATCTCTTCAGATACACATGGGGATCAAAGAGGTAATTATAATCTCCGATAATTCCATCTGCAAACAGACTTAAATCCAGTCCGAATTCAAAAGGGCATACCCGATATTTCAGGGCATATTCTTCTATTTTGCTTCTGGTAAAGCTCTCTTCGTGGGTCAGAAGATCATAGATAGCCTCATTGACACGGTCAAAATGCCCCTTTGCATAAGGGCACTGCTCCGGATTGCACTCCGTATGACCCTGAAAACAGATCTTCTCCTTGGCTGTCAGGATAATGCTCTTAAAGCGCAGTCCCTTCTGCCTGAGCAAAGAAAAGGTGTCCTCCGCCACCGTCCGGGTGATGGTCTTGGCGGTAAGATAGAACAGCTTGTCTCCCATATCCTTTCCCATGGCCTTTACCGTGGGAAAGATCGTGGATATGGTCTTACCGACTCCCGTAGGAGCTTCAATAAATAATTTTCTCTTATGATAAATGGTCTGGTACACATAGCTGACCAGCTCTTTCTGTCCATCCCGATAGTCGAAGGGAAACTGCAGCTCAGCAATGGACTGCTGCCGCAATTCTCTCCACTGCCAGGTATAGTCCGCCCATTTGCGGTAATCACTGATCAGCTGCTGGAACCAGGCTTCCAGTCTGACGAATTCATAATCTTCATAAAAATAGCGGATATCTTCCGTCTCTATATTGCAATAGGTCAGCCGCACCCGGATATAGGGCAGCTCCTTTTGCAGGCTGTACATATAGGCGTAGCATTTCGCCTGGGCAATATGTAAAGGCAAGGGTGCCTTCAGCTTCGACAGATCTCTATAGGTTCCCTTGATCTCATCGATGGTGGTCTCTCCATTCTGCTCGATGATGCCGTCGGCCCGGCCTTCCACGATGATGACATAGTCCTCCGTGGGATGGGTGTATTTTAATGCCACTTCTGCCTGATACTCCGCACCCATACGGCGCTGGATCATACGGTGGATCCGGCTGCCCTCCTGCATGGCATTCTCCAGGGATCCCTGCCTCCTGTCGTCGATGTCGCCACTGCGCAGGATGAACTCTACAAGATTACGTACCGATATTCTGACTTCTCCCGCCATGTGACTTAACCTCCCTCAAACAAGTCCCTACGATACCCAGATGCCTACGGCTTGTTCCGTGCTGCGCACTCTCACAAGCCTCCCCACTATTCGCATATCGTGGGATTAACATCCCACTTTTATGCGAATAGTGGGGGCGGGGCTAAAGGTCTTTCATCCACTTATGAGCAAGCTCAAGTGGATGAAAGACCTTTGTCCCCTGGCATCATATAATAAAACTACCCAGGTAAATAGTACTCTATCTTACCTGGGTAGTCAAATGACATTCTGTTGTTGAGAAATACTGACCTGTCAGTGCATTAACATGCAATCGCACACTGCTTCAGCATCTCTTCGAATTTATCATTGTAGCCGTCATAGGACACGGTCAACGGCTTCGTGAAATCCAATCCGTACACTCCAAGGAATGATTTGGCATCGATTACGTATCTGTTATAGCATATATCAATATCAAAATCACACTTTGAAGCTACATCAACAAAATGTTTCACGTCTTCAGGTGTCAAACGGATCGTCTTTAACATTTCTTGTTCCTTCCTTTCAATAGTAAGTTCGATCGTAAGTAAAATAATACACCGGGTACTTTCCCCTCACATCTGAAATCATTACTATTATAGCCAACCATCCCCAAATGTAAAGCGGTTTTTTTCTTCCAGAAAACGCACATTTTGGGCATTTTTACCACTCTGCTATCATTTTCACAATATATGTTCGCCGTATGGAAAACCTTTTCGGCGTTTTGTATATTTGTTGCGTTACCGCGGTAAAATATAAATCCCAATTTGGCGAAATCTACTGAAATTCCACCATATATTCTTGGAACCTGAGGGGCAGCATATTTCGTTGCAGATCACTGTTTTCACGTTCTTTTATGGCTATTGTATGACAGAAGGAACGGAAAAGTTCCCGGTAGTGCTGTTCCGCAGCGGACAGTTTCTCCGTCTCAGATCTTACTTTCTCCCAGGCATCCTTCCCCTGCAGCGTATACCAGGGCTTTCCCGCCGGATGTATTCCGAACAGATACCGGCCTGCATCGAACACCAGAAAGTCTTCCATGGGAAAGCGGTCTGCAAAATGCACCATCAGAAAGGTCAGAATATTATTCTTCGGCGCGATCTTCGAATAGAGGATTGTATTCTCCAATTCTTCAAACCGCGTAAATCCTTTCAGATGGTGATACTCATTTCCGGCGCCTCTGGCCAGGCTGAAGGTCTGGTTTACATACGTGTCTGCCATGGCATCCAGCAGATGTCCCGGCGGACACTTCTCGGAAAGCCCCTTTGCAATGGTACGGTATACCGCCTGGGCCTTTTCCGGCTTCGGGGATGAAAGAGCCAGACACAGGCTCTCATAATCTTCCTCCCCAAATCTGCGTTTCAATGTCCGGATCACCTTCACCGTCTTCTCCGGATCCGGCACCACCTCCACAGACTCAGAGAACAACAGATTCTCCTCGATGGTCGTGACCATAGTATCCCGGATGATACAGTGATCTTCATAAGTATTATAAATAGCGGTGAAGATTCCCTCCAGCGAATCCTCACAGTGATAAATCTTCATATAATAAGTTTCACCTCCCGCTGTTTCTGTTCTCTTCCCCTTCTGCCGCTGTCAACCTATCATTTTGCATTGCCTTGCTTCTGCAAACGGCCGTCATCTACCGGTACAGGACCTTACGTTTACCTGCCAATGCAGGCAGTCAGGAAATGTTTCCCTGTACGCTGTGCGCTACAGTTCTCCCACTGCTGCAGGCAGCACTTCCTCCTGCCGTACCCCGTTCGGGAACATCCCATCATCAAACAAGGTCATCTGCCGGTAACTCATGCCATCGCTGCCGAACCGGATCCGTTCCTTCGGATCCGTCAGATTCCGCACGATATAGTCCTCCTCCAGCTTCGTGGGATACATCATCCTGCCACCACAGGTAATAAAATAAACAGCCCGTTTCATCACCACGCCCAGCTTCTTCAGATCCTGAAACGTAAGCTTTGTGCTCCTCCTGGCACTAAGGATCCGTCTGGCGCTTTTCACGCCGATCCCCGGCACCCGAAGCAGATCTGCATAAGGTGCCCGGTTGATCTCCACCGGGAAACATTCCAGATGCCGCACCGCCCAGTCCTCCTTGGGATCCAGCATCACATTAAAAAACGGTCTTTTCTCGTCCAACAGTTCCTCCGCCTTAAACCCATAAAACCGCAGCAGCCAGTCTGCCTGATACAGACGGTGCTCCCGCAGAAGCGGCGGCCCCCCGGGAAGCGCCGGCAGGCTCTTGTCCTCATTGACCTTTACAAAAGCGGAATAGAACACACGCTTTAACTCAAACTTCTGATACAGATTATCTGCTACATTTAAAATCTGATAATCCGTCTCCGGGGTTGCCCCTATGATCATCTGGGTAGACTGCCCGCCACTCACGAAAACAGGGCTCTTGCGGTACAGGATCAGTTCCTCCTTATTCGCATGAATTCCATTCTGGATCTGCCGCATGGGCGTCAGAATATTTTTCCGGTGCTTGTTCGGTGCCAGTGTCCGCAGCCCCTCCGCCGTGGGCAGCTCCAGGTTCACGCTCATACGATCTGCCAGATACCCCATCCGCTCCACCAGTTCGGGATCCGCTCCCGGAATCGCTTTTACATGGACATAGCCGTTAAAATGGTATTGATTCCGTAGCAGCCATATGGTCCGATACAACAATTCCATGGTAAAAGTAGGATCCTGTATGATACCGGAGCTTAAAAACAGTCCCTCGATATAATTACGCCGGTAAAACTCCATAGTCAGTGTACAGATCTCCTCCGGGGTAAAGGTGGCTCTGGGAACATCATTGGACTTTCGATTCAGACAATATTTACAGTCGAAGATACATTCATTGGTCATCAGAATCTTCAACAAAGAAATGCATCTGCCATCCGAAGAAAAGCTGTGACAGATCCCGGCCTTCGTGCAGTTCCCCATGTACTTCCCGTCGCCCTTACGTTCCACCCCACTGGAAGTACAGGCCACATCATATTTGGCTGCATCGGTCAGGATCTCCAGCTTCTGCATGATGGACAATTCCCCGTTTTGTATAAGATATTCCACATTATCACCGCCTTTTACCGAAAATTTCCAGAATCAGAACGTTTGTTCTTGTGTATATTCAAGTTAGCACATATGTTCGATTTTTGCAAGTGGTTATTTTTTCCGAAAAAAGGCTTGCAAAATCGTGCATTTCGCAGTTAAATAATATAGGAATATTTTGTAACACACGCCGCCCGGCGGCAGAATGAGAGGTCAGTATGTCAGATATTGTCATACCTAAAAATTATAAGTCTCAGCTGAACCTGTACGAGACACAGGTTGCCATTAAGACAGTGAAGGACTTTTTCCAGGGATTGTTAGCAGAGCGTCTGCACCTGCTGCGTGTATCTGCTCCCTTATTTGTGGATCCTACATCCGGACTGAACGATAATCTGAACGGTGTGGAGCGTCCCGTGAATTTCCATATTGCAGCACAGGGAGACCGTGAAGCAGAGATCGTACAGTCTCTGGCCAAATGGAAGCGTTATGCCTTGCAGAAATACGGTTTTCAGCCCGGCGAAGGTCTCTACACCGATATGAGTGCCATCCGTCAGGATGAGGAGACCGACAACATCCATTCCATCTATGTGGATCAGTGGGACTGGGAAAAGATCATCACGAAGGAAGAGCGGAATCTGGAGACTCTGAAAGAGACCGTCCGCACCGTATACAAGGTTCTTCGCAAGACCGAGAAGTATATGTCCATCCATTACGACTACATCGAAGAAATCCTTCCTCATGACATCTTCTTTGTAACTACCAGTGAGCTGGCAGAGATGTTCCCCGACTACTCCCCGAAGGAGCGGGAATACTACATTGCCAAGGCAAAAGGCGCTGTCTGCATCATGCAGATCGGTGAGACCTTAGAGAATGGCAAGCCTCACGATGGCCGTGCACCGGACTACGATGACTGGTCGCTGAATGCCGATATCGTGGTATATTATCCGGTTCTGGACATTGCTCTGGAGCTGTCCAGCATGGGTATCCGTGTAGACAAGAAGGCTCTGTTAGACCAGCTACAGAAGGCTGGCTGCCCCGAGCGTGCCGAACTTCCTTACCACAAGGCAGTCATTAACGGTGAGCTTCCTCTTACCATCGGCGGTGGTATCGGTCAGTCCCGTATCTGTATGTTCTTCTTAAGAAAAGCTCATATCGGCGAAGTACAGTGTTCCCTGTGGTCCGATGAAGTGATGGAGACTGCAAAAGAGAACGGCTTACAGTTGTTATAAGACATTTCCATTCAGACTTCAAAATCCCCGGAAGATGAAAATCTCCCGGGGATCTGTTTTCTGTTTTTATTCAAAAATCACAAATTTCTCATTTTCAAAGGTTTTCTCGTATCCATATGCATCCATGAACTCACCGATCAACAAAAGCTTGGCATTATCCACGATGAGACTCCGTTCTCTTTCCGTGGGCTGTAATGCTTCCAGGGCATCCTCTCCCGCTTCCAGATACACAGCATATTTTTTCTCTAACAGTATCACCGGACGGTAAGTCGCATCCGCGTCCATCCGCTCCTGCATCTTATGCATATCCTCTTCCAGCTGTGCGATCTGATAGGAATCCAGATCCGGCCAGGGATTGAACGCTGCAGGCATCTGTAAATAATAAGACAGCGCCGGGATCTGTCCGTAGATCAGTACATCTCTTCCGGCAAGTCCCCGTTCATTCACATACTCTGAGATCCCCTGCATCCATCCGGCCCGTTCCTCGCTCATCCACACACCTTTTAATGTCTCATTATTCGTCACCTGCGCATCGATGTCCTGTATGCCGGTACCTTCGGCAAATGCAAAGTTTCTGCCGAACAGTCCTACCTGGACAAAGAACAACAGAAAGAAAGCGCCCAAGAGACATTTTACCGGCATAGCAGATATGGTGATCCGCTTCCACCGAAAGCTGCCAACATATTTGCAGAACCTGTAGAACTGCCAGTACATATAGGGCAATGCCAGAAACAGATTGTTCATGCTGGGGTATAGCTTGTTGTTACTGCCCAGGGAAGTGATCCATACGATCAGGAAGATCAGTCCGCTGATCAGCTTTTCTTCCTTCGGCGCGGAGGGCGTAAATATCCGCCACAGGGTCACCAGCAGAGTCAATGTCAAAAACGTCACTCCGGGCCAGATAATGGCACCGTAATTCGTATATTCTCTGGCACAGAAGCCCTGGCGGTACAGCCAGAACACCATCACAGCCGCCAGTGCGATACTTCCCGCCCATTCCAGGATCCGCAGAACCTTTGTTACTGTATCTTTTCTCACGTAGGAGCCGATGAGTTCCAATACTCCCACAGTGACAATCCCCACTACAAAGAACACGCACATCCGGATCTCCCAGTACAGATTCTGAAAATACCAGTCGAACATGCCCATGATCATGGATGCAGCCGTATAGTCCGTTGCCACCTCCGTCATGGAAAACAGTCGCAGAATGCCCTTCACATATTCATCCATGCCGTAGCAGATCTGGATATAACCGAATAATACCAGCAGTGCCGTCAGATACCCCGCCAGACACATGCCGGTATCCTGTAATAATTTCTTACGGAGTTTCACCCCCGCTGCCTTTTTCCGCGCTTTTATTTTTTCCGCAGTTTCTGTCGTCTCCCCAGCCTGACCGAGACTCTTTCCAATCTCTTTGCGCGCTTCCAGCCAGCAGATGATTCCGTAAGCCCACACGCCCACGATCATGGCCGCCTCCGGCAGATTGGAGAATCGGGACAGCACATTACAGCCCAGCGCTACTCCGGCGGCAAACAGCCACCCCTTTTTCCCCCGGGCAAGGCCAAGATACAGACAGACCACCGATACCAGATAGAACACGTAGGTCACATAATTGTAAAAAGAGCCCGTGGGGCACCAGCAGAAGCTCACCGCCGTAAATTCTCCCAGGAATACCAGAAGTGCAGGGATCTTCAGTACTTTCGTGCAGAAATAATACCCAAGCACCGCCAGCAGACTGATACTCAGTCCGGTATAAAAGTTCATGCCGATCAAAGTCCCGGCCCCGGGCAGCAAACTGAAAAAATGTCCGATGGCTGTGGTCAGATAGGTGGAAAACAGCCACATGGGATCCATATGCTGCGTCCCCATATATTCAAAGTTCGCATAGCCGTAACCGGTATCCCACAGATCCAGTCCCCAGGCAATATGCCGCAGAGGATACAGCACCAGGATTGCCACGAATACAAATTCCCAGAGACGTCTCTGACTGTCAATACCCGCTTTTTTATTTTTTATTATCTCTGTCACTCCATTACCTCTCTTTTGAACATAGTATCTACGTCCCGTATTTTCTCTGTCAGACTGCGATAGGGACGGATATGCAGGAATATCTTATGCAGTCCGTCGCAGATAGCTTTCCGCACAAAATCCACCAGAATTCCCAGTACAAATACTACCACAACAACAAGTACCGTCCACAACAGCAACGGCAGTACACCGTCGATTTGCTCCACACCAAGCCACTTCTGCCAGGCATAGCGCACACCCAGATTTTCATGCAGCAGATACACTCCCAGCGTATAGGGCGCGATCCTCACCGCCACACTGCCGATCTTTCCCTGTATGCTGCTGTCCAAAAACAGGCAGAACAGCCCCAGTGAAGCCAGAAACGGGAAAATATGGTTATACTCATACGGAATCTTCAGGATCAGCTCCAGACTGCCTGTTTTCAAATAAAACAGGTGCAAAAGCATGGCTTCTCCAAAGGTTCCGAAGATACCGATCAGATACAACAATAATGCCCGGGATTTTTTCTGTAAAAACGGGATTCCAAATCGGCGCAGGTAAGCCGCTGCGCAGAATACACACAGATACCAGAGACAATCATAGCCTTTACCGTCTTCTTCCAGCCGGAAGGGCAGCACAGATTTTAACAGGCAGAAGGTGACAAACAGCAATACTAATGCCACCTGAAACTGCTGCTTCGTCATCCGCCGCAGTCCCATTCCCACAAAGGGGAGCAATATATATAAGAAAAGATACGCTGTCAGGAACCAGTAATGTCCCATAGTCACCGGGAACAACAGGGTCAGATAATAGTGAGTGCTGACTTCCGCCGCGGGAACGATCCCAGTCACCACCGCCAGCACACCGATGCCCACAGAATACAGCCACAGCTGCAGCCACAGTGTAAGCAGCCTGCTCAGTTTAAAAGAGCTTTCGCATAAAAAGTATCCGCTGATCATCATATACACATTCACAGCTACAATGCAGAATGCTTCCAACAGCCAGGCTACCATATCCTGCACCGATAAAGGCGCCGTCAGATCCGGCAACAGTCCTCCCTTGCCCAGATAGTGCAGCACCACGACCATCATCATTGCCACACAGCGCAGTACTTCCAGATTTGCCATACGTTCTTTTTTCTGCATATCGATTCCCGTTTCCTTCCTGCCATTGCTTCGTGCTACGCACTACCACAATTCTACCCAAGGTCTTTCACCCACTTATGAGCAAGCTCATGTGGGCTTAGACCTTTTGACCCTGGTATCATTATATTACTTTGTAACATATTATGTAAAGCAAAAGCGATTCCGCCCAGATTCTGCCTGATAAAGATGTTAATTTAGGAAATCGTTTTCATATTGATGTAGATATTTGTGTAAAACTTTGGTAAAATGCATCTATCAATACTAATCTGCAGCGGAGGTGTCTGTTTTGACAAAAAATACCAAGAAAAACCCTATTCCTCTCTGGAAGCGGATACGCTTTAAGCTGATCTTCGCTTTTCTGATCCCTGTGGTCTTCATCATTGTCTTAGGCTTCGTATCCTATCAGAAGGCTACCACTCAGATCATTGCAACCTACCGTGACTCCGTAGACCAGACCGTCAGCATGATGAATCAGTACCTGACGCTTTCTTTTGACACGGTCCAGTCCAACTACAAGGGATATATGAATGAGGATACCCTGAAGCAGTATCTGAACGGTCTGTATGATAACGATGCCACTACCTTGTACAATACTCCAAACACCTATGAAGACACCTTTATCAAAGCCGTGACCACGGATGCCCTGCTCTCCAATATTTACGTGCTCTCCGACAAAGAGCGGACGATCTCTACCACGAAAACGAAGGAGACCGGTCTCTTAAGTGCGTACCTGGAAAGCTCCCAGGGGCAGATTTTATCTGCGGACAGGGCAAAATATTACCTTTTCGGCAACCAGTCCGAGGTCGATGCAAAGCTTGGCACGGATTCCTCCAAATACAGTGTCCGCCTCGCCAGATATTTCTCCAACGCTCCGGCGATCCTGATCATTGATTTCAAACCGAGTGTCCTGGATACCTCCTTATCCTCCCTGGATGGCGGTGAGGGCAGTCTCGTAGGCTTTGTCACCTGCGATGGCAACGAATACCTCTCCTCCCGGTCCGATACAGCGGCAGAAAATACGTTTGTCGGCAAATCCTATGTAGATGAAGCATTTGCCTCTGAGGAAGACAACGGCTCCTCCTATGTGGAAGAGGCAGGCGAAGAATATCTTTTTCTCTATTCCAAGATCGGTGCCCGTAATGCCATGATCTGTGCCCTGATCCCTCAGGCAAATATCATCGGTCAGACAGCGGAGATTAAAAATGTATCTCTGATCCTTGTCGTTGCAGCAAGTGCCGTGGCGATCCTACTAGGGTCTCTGCTGGCCGGACAGTATGGCGGCTCCATCTACTATTTTATCCGCCGGCTGAAAAAAGTCTCTGACGGAGATCTGACGATCGAAGTCCACTCCAAGCGCAATGACGAATTCCAGCTATTAGCTGATGGCATCTGTGATATGATCGCACACATGAAGAAGCTGGTATCCGGGCTGAAGGATGTCAATGAAGAATTATCCCGGGCTGCCACCGATATGTCTGCGGCTTCCTCACATTTCCTGGCGACCTCCCAGGATATCCAGAATCAGGTAGGTGAAATGCGCCAGGGTATTGAAAAACTGGATGAAAGCTCTGAGGACTGCCTGCAGCAGATGGACTCTCTGTCCGACACCATCGGCAGCGTATCCTCACATTCTGACCAGATCAGTGCGCTTGCCACCGGCACCACCGCTGCGATCCATACCGGTATCGAATCCGTGGAACATCTGAAGGAGAATACCTCTTCCACCATGCAGATCACCTCCAACATCGTAGATACCATCGGCAGGCTGAACGAGAAATCCAAAGCCATCGGCTCCATCACCGAAGCCATTAATGAGATTGCAGAGCAGACCAACCTCCTATCCCTTAACGCTTCCATTGAAGCTGCCAGAGCCGGCGAATCCGGAAGAGGGTTCGCAGTGGTCGCTCAGGAGATCCAGAAGCTGGCGGATCAGTCCCTGCACTCCTCCGGTGAGATCTCCCGGATCATCGAAGAGATTGAGATTACCACTGACGAAGCTACGCAGGTTGCCAGACAGGCCGAGGGCATTGTAGCGGATCAGAACCAGTCCGTTGGCAGTACCACAGACTCCTTCCGTGAGATAGATTCCAAGGTAACAGAGCTTCTGAAATTCCTGCAGCAGATCAATGCAGGCGTGTCGGAAATGGAACACCAGCGCACCACTACCCTGTCCGCCATCTCCGGTATCTCCGCAGTATCCGCAGAAACTGCTGCCGGGTCCTCCAATGTACAGACTGCTGCCGAAAAACAGCTGCAGGCTATTCAGGATCTGGACAAAGCCACCTCCGCACTGGCAGCCCGCTCAGAAGAACTGACTACGATTCTGGAAGGTTTCATTGTATAGAAATGGCTATACACCCTGGAGAAAATATGTTATACTGATAACATCTTTTGACGAAGAAATTCTTAGGAAAATACATATAGAGAGGTAATCTTATGAGCAAAAAAAGAGTTGTCGTATCTCTGGGACACGATGCCCTGGGTTATACCACCACAGAACAATGGGATGCAGTAAAAGTAACCGCGAAAGCACTTGCCGATCTCGTGGAGGCTGATTATCAGCTGACGATCACCCACAGTAACGGTCCGCAGGTCAGCATGATCCATAAGGCCATGACCGAGTTACGCCGTGTGTACATCGACTATACCCCCGCACCTATGTGTGTCTGCTCTGCTATGAGCCAGGGTTATGTAGGCTATGATATCCAGAACTCTCTTCGTGCAGAGCTTTTGGATCGCGGCATTTCCAAGCCGGTCAGCACTATCCTCACCCAGGTGACAGTAGATCCTTATGATGAGGCTTTCTATGAGCCCACCAAGGTCATCGGTCGTTACATGTCCAAGGAAGACGCTGAGATTGAAATAAAGAAGGGCAACTATGTCAAAGAAGATCCCGGAAAGGGCTTCCGCCGTGTCGTTGCTGCCCCCAAGCCTATCGATATCGTAGAGATCGAAGCCATCCGTGCGCTGGCAGCCGCAGATCAGGTAGTCATCGCCTGTGGCGGCGGCGGAATCCCCGTGATCGAGCAGAAGCATGCTCTGAAGGGTGCCTCCGCTGTGATTGAGAAGGATGCCATTGCAGGTAAGCTTGCTTCCGATTTAAGCTGTGATGAGCTGATCATCCTGACCAGTGTTCCCTGCGTTTATAAAAATTACAGCAAAGAGGATCAGACTGCATTGGAGACTCTCACCGTTGCGGAAGCCAAGACACTGATGGCAGAAGGTCAGTTCGAGGAAGGCACCATGCTTCCCAAGATCGAGGCAGCCATTGCTTATCTGGAGAAGGTTCCAGCAGGAAAGGTCCTGATCACTTCCATGGATCACGTCAAGGATGCCATCAGGGGCAAGGCCGGCACCGTGATCACCGCTTAATTTTATATCGTAAGCAGTTAAGGCAACACAAAAGGAGATATCCGCCACGGATACCTCCTTTTTACATGTCATGATTCTAATATCTCTGGGTTATATATCTCTGATCTCTATGCTTCCTTTCCGGTCAGATGGTTCGACAGGATATTATACAATGTCTTCGGGTTGATGGGCTTGGACAGGTGATAGTTCATTCCGGCCTCCAGTATCTTTTTCTTCTCCTCTTCAAAGGCATCCGCTGTCATGGCAATGATAAGCACCGTTTGCAATCTCCACCACACATCCGGCTTTTTCCAGGATCAGCTGGGCCACATAAATGTTGATCTCGCTATCTTCCACCAGTAAAATTCTGGCATCCATCAGATTCTCCGTGATGTTTTCCTCGGAATGCTCCTCCACCTCGGCTTCTGCCAGCGGCACATACAGGTCTACAATAAATTCTGTACCCTTCCCCAGTTCACTCTTCACAGAGATCGTACCACCCATAATGTCAACAAGACTCTTCACGACTCCCTTTTACCTTTTGTGTGGATAGGGTAGAACTCCGGTGATTTCACTAAATCACGCACTTAACCGGTACTGGATACCGAAAAGAGCCGAAGGCAACTTCGCCATCTTTTCATGCCCAAATTGTAGAACATTGTGGTATTATGGGATAGAAAAATATTTGAAAAAATATGTGAGATTTGAGTTCAAAAGTTGTGTATATAGGTGAAAGGGTAAATCTGAAAGTGAGGTGAACACTGATGGATGACGCAAAGATAGTCCAGTTATACTGGGATAGGAATGAGCAGGCAATCCCCGCAACAGCAGACAAGTATGGAAGATACTGCACTTCGATTGCCAATAACATATTGGGTAATAATGAAGATGCCGAGGAATGTGTGAACGATACATACTTGAACGCGTGGAACTCCATGCCACCGCATAGACCGAGCATTCTATCTACATTCCTTGGGAAAATAGTCCGCAACTTATCGTTTAACCGATACAAGCATAACACTGCCGACAAACGAGGTGGTGGAGAGTTGCCTGTGGTTTTGGAGGAACTTTCAGACCTGGTATCTGGCAAGGATGATGTTGGGCAGGCATTTGACCAAAAGGAACTCACGAAAGCCATTGATACATTTCTGGATAGTCTTTCTCCAGAGAAAAGAAGTATTTTTATCAGCCGATACTGGTACACCGATAGCATTTCAGAAATTGCTGTCCGGCACGGCATGAATGATGGGGCAATATCAATGACCCTTAACCGCCTCCGCCTCAAACTACACAACTACCTTTTAGAAAGGGGCTTTGAACTATGACTAACGAAAAACTGTATGAGGTCCTCGGCGACATCAATGAGAAGCATGTCTACGAAGCAAGGGCATATCACAAAGCAAAAAAGTCCATCTGGGCAAAATGGGGAGTTATGGCTGCTTGCCTGTGTCTTATTGTGGCAGGAACAGTTGCGATGTTACACCAGCCAAAGTATGACACAATGACAGGTGATCCAATCAAAGATGCAGGCGGAGGAATCAGCGGAGGCTCAGAAATGGCCGGTTGTTATAGCATTGCAGTATTTCCAGATACTAAAAGCGAAGATTCCGTTGAAATTGCGGAAGTAATAACATTGTCGGAAACAGAGGTCAAGAACAACTCCCTATCCGTACATCTGCCACAGGCTTTGCCAGAAGGATTTCATTTCGGACGAGGGAGCTTGTATACGACTGTGATGAAAGACGGAGCACAGTACAATATGCTCAGCGTGCAGTATATCACCGGTTACATACCAGAAAGTCAAGTCTTAGAGGATGGCGGCGAAGCAGTGCCCGATCCTGCCCTTGAGGGAGAGAGTTTCATTATCAGAGTAATGAATTATAAGCCAGATTCGCAGGCAGAGGCTTGCTTGCCAAACGAAGTAAAACAGTCGGAATTAGAAAAAAATCGCAGGGCGTATATAAAGGCCGGAAGTTGCTATGTATACGCTTTCCCTGAAGTGGCAGAATTAACGGCTGTTCTAAAGGCTATTCAGACGATTGAATAAGTCTCTACAAAAAACACAATAAACACTACTAGCAAAAAGAGGCTCCCTTCGTTATGGATGGGAGCCTCTTTTATGTCCCCTAATGAATAAATCCACATTAGCCTACCCTGATCTATGCTCCGGGAACACAAAAGGGAATTGGGAATCTCCCTATTTCCCAAGCCAAGAAATCGACTGTCCTTTTTCTATGCCCATTTTCCGTCAAAACGACTTGAGGTTTGGCGGATAGGCTTATATCAACACAAAAAGTAAAAGGGATCTTCACGATGGGTAGTCCCAGACCGGTTCCCTTGACCTTGTCTCCCATCTCGGCTCCTGGGAGAACGGATCGTACAGGTGCGGCAGGAACTCCGGACTCATTCCGATACCGTTATCCCTCACACGAAACCGGATTCCCACCTTGTCATCCTTCGGTGGGATGGATTCGAACAGAAATTCGACAATTCCGCCTCTGGGGGTAAACTTCGCCGCATTGGACAGGAGATTGAAAAAGATCTGGTTGTAACGTAGTCTATCCACACGGATACAGTCTATATGGGTATTCATCTGGAATACAAAATTAATATCCCTGTTATCCATCAGCGGTTTAATGACCGTGTTAATGGAGTTCACGAATTCATCTTTGGTGTAGGTATCCTCTTTCAGCGTCAGTTCGCCGTTTTCAATTTTACTCATATCCAGAATATCATTGATCAGTCCCAACAGGAAATCACTGGAATTATCGATATTGTGCAGATATTCCCGGATCACCTGAATGTTGTCCTCTTCCTGCGCCAGATGGGTCAGACCGATGATGGCATTCACAATGCTTACAATCAATACAAAATAAAAAGCATTATCCTGTACATCATTGTGTTCCTTTCGCTGAGAATGCTCCTTGATCAACATGATCACGAAAACTGCCGGTGCAAAATAGTCGGTCTCTACATGCCACATATTCTTTTTCCTGTGTTCTGAGGTGGACTGCCCCGCGGCAGATCAGAACTCCTTATGTCATATATTAACGCAACTGTTCAGAAACACAAATAATTTTCTGCAATTTTTCAATCATTCCCAACTTTTTCTCATTTTGCCCGTCAAATCTGCCTCGTAATCGTTTAAGATTTTCGCAATTTCGAAATTTCGATCCCGTCCTTTGTATGTCATAATCTCTTTTTCCGCCCGGAAATACAGATCGATATCCACTTTCACCTTGTAGGGGTGATTTTTCCGCAACACCTGTACTTTCCGTACTTTCATCTGTACCTGTGCCAGTTTTTCCTGCAACAGGGGGATCACGCAGAAATACAGACGGTCATCCTCAAAAAAAAGGTGTCCCAGAGGATACTGTTTCTCCCGGCACACCAGAATACGATTCTCCTGAAATGCCAGCGGATAAATGGCATCTTCCGGTTGTAACGCGGTGAGCCTGCGGTAGGCAGGCTGCGTGGCATCCGCTCCCAAAGAGGTATGAAAATGATAAATTTTCCTGCCGGCTTCATCCGTCCGCTTCGGCTTTGCGATCTGATCAAGGATCTGCACCGGGTCGGTAAACTGGGCGGACAGATGATAGAACAGCCTTGACTGGATCTGAAAACGGTCTGCCTCTGTGTTCCATGCGCCTGTTGTCACAGTTGCCACAGATTCTGCCTTTTTGCGTGCCGCTCTCTCCTCTGTCTGCTCCAGCAGCTCCTTTGTCACATGGTGCAGACTGGTCACAAACAGAGTAAAATCCTCTGTCGCCGGATCCCACAGGTATCTTCCTCTGGCCACACGGTAATATAGCTTATCCGCAGGTCCTTCCACTTCCATGCTGTAACGCTGGTAGACGTTCCGCTTGCAGAAAGCTTTCTCATTGATCCTGCCGGTCCATTCCGGATTCTTCGGCGGTCTGTCCTTCCAGGCACTCTGCGTTCCAGTGCCGGAGGCGGTACGCCTGCTGCCTTTTCCTGTGGTTGCACCACTCTGGAAGATGCCGGTATGCTTTTTCAGATATTCATAAGCCTCATTGATCTCCTGCGCCCGGCGGATACTGTCTAAGGCATTCTCCCCCACCTGCGCATCCGGGTGGAACTGCCCCATAAGATGCCTGTATTTTTTCTTGATCGCGGCCTTGTCATCCTCCGGGGTGATCCCCAGAGTGCGCCTTGCCTGCTGTAGGTTCATAGATACACCACACTTACTTCTTACTTCATTTCTACACCACAGATACAATACCAACATTTTCTTTTTCGTTCTGCATACCATGCCATACTTAACTTATACTCTCCCTCTAAATAACTGCTATCTCTGTATAGATGTACTTCTGTAATAAACATTCCTAGGCCAGCCATCTACAACAAACTGATCGGCAAATTTATAGCCTGTACTCTCTATGCTACATACAGACGGAGTATTATTAGGATGAGCACAACACCAAATAGTATCATAACCCATCTGTCTAGCTTCTCTTATAGTAGCATCCATGAATCTCTTCTGTATACCATTACCTCTATATTCCATATCAACCACAACGAATTCATGACACATAATTTTATTGCCAGGAATTTCCATCCAATCAGTAATAGGCTTAGAGAAGAACAAACCACCTTCAAATGCAAAGCTTGCTGCAATAAGCTTATCTTTATTATATACGCCTAATAAGATATAATCACCATCCAAACATTCCTGTATAGTTCTTTCATCTGTAGGATAATAATATTCATCATGCAGCAAAGTCTTATTAACTTCATCCTGTAATTTAATAACAGGTTTCAAGTCTCTTTTTGGTTTCTTTATCTCAATCCTTCTTATTGATAAATCAAAATATTGACTCATATGAAACCTCCATTTACTCCGGCTTTTTTACTCGTATTTTTCCAGATAGAAGGAATACAGGATCCTCTCCTTCACGGGCAGCTGCATCAGCTTCGTCAGTGCCTCCTCATAGTATTGGATCTGGACGCTGTAGCGGTTCCAGAGGGCTTGCAGGGAATCGATCACATCGGTCTTGTAGTCCAGCAGGACGATCTCTCCGTTTTCTATAAAGAAGACATCGATGATACCCTGAATGAGAACCTTTTCCCCTTCAGGAAGGTCCTGATCCAGGCGCTTCGCATCAATGCCCAGCACGAAGGGCTGCTCTCTGTACAAAAGGCCCTGTTCAAAAGCTCTCCACATGCGGTAGGCCAGCTCCTGTTCCAGAAAATGCCGGATTTTGGGAAGGCTTACGGCCTGCGCATACTCTTCTGTCAGTCGTAGGGAAGCTGTCTCCCGCTGCAGGAATTCCTTCAGACGTTCCTGTAACCGGTCCGTATCCAGGCCCTGACGGTATTCCTCATAAGTCCCAGGGCATCCGGCAAATAGTCCGGATTCCATAAACAGATAAGAAAAGTCCAACAGTTCCATGGTCCGGTGGAACGCGTTACCGCGGACGGCTCCGCTGACCTTTTCCTGTTCTCTGCGGAAAGCCGGGATATAAGGCACCACTTCTTTTTCTTCGAAGGTATGAAATGCCGCTTCATCCTTCTCCGCCATGGCCGCAATCTTCAGTTCCGATACCGTGGTCTTGGTATAGAGCTTCTGCAGGCCGGGATACGGATAGGCATAGGCAAATCGCTCCCGCAGTTTCGCAAGCTTTCGTTCGTTCTCCTCCGGGTCCCCAGGCAAAGGAGTCTCGCCGTCCGTCACACGCTGCAACAGTTCCCTGCGGTCTCCCATGCGCAGTTGTTCCCTGATCTCCTCTGCCGCCAGGTCTTCTGTTCCCAGCGTTGTTACTGCAATTCCTGTCTTAGGCAGGATCGGCAGCAGAAAATCCATATAGCTCCCCGCCTCACAGAAATCCAGATAGGTCAGCTTCTCCTGTCCTGTCATCCGGGACAGCTCCCATTTTTCCTCCGCCTTATCCAACACCGCTGTCAGGATCAGTTTTTCTCTGGCACGGGTCAGTGCCACGTAAAGCACACGCAGTTCCTCCGCCAGATTGTCCTCCTTCATTTTCGCTGACAGAACGGCCCGGCGGAGGGTCTTATTTTTAATGCGGCGGCCGGAATCCACATAGTCCACCGCTACTCCCAGATCCATATCCACGATCAGGGACTGGTTCGCATCCTGCATGTTGAAACGCTTCGACAGCCCGGAGACAAATACCACGGGGAATTCCAGACCTTTACTCTTGTGGATGCTCATGATCCGCACCACATCGGCATTTTCGTCCAGGGTATCCGCCTCACCGTAATCCACATCGTATTTTTCCAACTGTTCCATATAACGGATGAAATGGAACAGTCCAAAATAACTGGTCTTCTCAAAAGCAGAAGCCTTCGTCAGCAGCATCTCCACGTTGGCCCGGCGCTTGCTGCCAGCAGGAAGTGCCGTCACATAGTTCAGATAATCGTAATCGTCCAGGATCCGCTGCAGCAGGTCGCGGATGGAGGTGAAGGGAGTCAGATCACGGTAATGATCAATACGTTGTAAGAAAGTATCTGCCTTTTGGGAAAGTTCTGTCTCCGCTTCCATGTCCTCCGGTACTGTTGCAGCTTCCAATGCGCGCTGCCAGTACTGTCCGGCCCCGGCGGTTTCTTCTCCGGCGCTTTCGCCCGCTGATGCCTCTTCTCCCGCTTCCGCCATCCGTCCCCTCTGCGCCACTTCTTTCAATGCCTCATACAGTGTCATTCTCTTCCGGGAATGCCCTTTGCTTCCGCTGCGGATCCGGGCGATCTCTTCCTGGGTAAAGCCTCCGAAGATCGACTGCATCACGCCGAACAGCGGAATATCCTGTCTCGGGTTGTCCAGCACTCGTAAAAACTGCAGCAGTTCCTGTACTTCCAGGGCCCCGAAATATCCGGTCTTGGATGTAATGTAGACAGGGATTCCCTGCTGTTCCAGTACTTTCTTGAATTCCTCATCCCAGCCACTGGTGGTACGAAGCAAAATCACCATATCCGAGTACCGCACCGGGCGCAATTCTCCCGTAGCCTTCTCCATGACTTTCAGACTGCCCTTCAGCTGCTTGATACGTGCCGCAATAGCCAGTGCTTCCAGCTGTCTTACGTTGTCATAGTCCACGGGACCTCTTGCCCCGTCGGGACGCTGTTCTCCGCTGCCGCCTTCCGCACCATCCCCCTTCTCCGGCTTACGGATCAGTAATAGTTCACTGCCGTATGCAGGATCCTCTGTGGCGGGATATGTGGCCCCGGGATACAATGCTGCCTTATCATCATAGGCAATGCCGCCGATCTCCTGGCTCATGATGCGGGAAAACACATCGTTTACCGCATCCACCACCTGCACACGGCTTCGGAAGTTCTTCGCCAGGTCGATCCGGCACAGATCCCCACTCTCCTGATAGGTGTCGTATTTTTCCAGGAAAAGTTCCGGTCTGGCCAGACGGAATTTATAAATACTCTGCTTCACATCACCTACCATGAAGCGGTTATAATGTCCCTCCACTTCCCCGGAGATGGCACTTAACAGATATTCCTGTACCAGATTACTGTCCTGGTATTCGTCAATGAGGATCTCCTGAAAATACTGGCGATACTCCAATGCCACGTCACTTGGCACAATGTCATATTTCACACCGGTGCTATCCATTCCTGTATCACCGGTGCTGTCCGTCCCTGCATCGCCGGTCTCTTCCACTTTTTCCCGTTTTAGCAGAATCTGTAACGCATAGTGCTCCATGTCGGAAAAGTCGATCAGATGTCGCTCCTGTTTGGCCGCAAGAAGCCTTCTGTCGAATTCCAGCACCAGGTTAAGCAGCATCCGGAGCGGCTCTCTGCAGGCTTTTCCCTGTTCCACCACCAACTCTAACGGTGTCTTGAAATATTGTTCCGTCAGATCCGCCAGCGTGTCTTTTACGCTATTACGGATGGATTTCGCCAGCTCCCGTTTGGCTGGATCCACGCTCTCATCCTTCTTGGAAGAAAGACGGCCGAAAGTCACTGCTGGAACCTTTGCTGCCTGTTCCTTCAAATCCTTGCAGGCAGCCAGGCGTTCCAGCTGTTCGCTCTCCGCTTCTGTCAGTTCTCCATACATATATGGACCGTCCGGCAGCTCACACAGCTTTTTCACTTCCACCAGTTTTTCCAGACACCCTTGCAGGACACGGCTCACACGCTCTGCCAGATATTGTCCGTAATCACTGTGCAGCAGGGCATCCAGATCTCCCGCCTCATAATCGTTTTTACGCTCTTCCAGCCATTCTGCGGGCCAGGGAAAACTTCCGGCATAGCGGGACAGGTTCAGGATATGCTGTTCCAGCACGCTCTCTCTGCCGCCGGGGCAGAAATATTCCACACAGGTGTGGAAACGTTCCCGTGCCTCCCGGGATGGGTCCTCGCTGTCACGTTTTCCCGGGACGTCTTCCGCAAAATCATTCCCTGACGCTTCCTCCGGTATCATCGCTCCGCTGTCACGGTTTTCCCGGGACGTCGGAACATCATCCGGAACAAATTTCCCCGCATAGGCATCCTCCAGCAGCTGTCCCAGCACCTCCTGCTGCAACAGCTTGATCTCACCCTCGTCTGCCACACGGAAATCCGGATCCAGACCGATCTCATTAAAATGATTCCGGATCAGGAACAGGCTGAAGCTGTCGATCGTGGTGATCTGGGCATTGTGTAACAGGGCGGACTGCTTCTGGATATGGTCGTTCCCCGGATCCGCTTCCAGTCTGGCGGCGATCCCGGCTGCGATACGCTCCCGCATCTCCGCAGCCGCCGCATTGGTGAAAGTCACGATCAACAGGCGGTCAATGTCCGCCGGATGCTCCCCCTCACAGATCATACGGATGATACGCTCTACCAGTACCGCCGTCTTACCGCTTCCTGCGGCCGCCGATACCAGAATGTTGCTGTTATGCAGTTCGATTACCTTTTGCTGTTCCGGGGTAAAATTCATTCCCATACGCTACCTCTGTTCCTGTTTCTTTTCTCCTGTTGCCATCCTGTTCCTCCGGGCAGCGGGCGCTTTCTCTTCGAGCTTCCTGTCAGGCACACACTCCCGCCGGGCACCCTTTGCCCTAAGCTTCCACGGTCTTCTGCATCCGCTGCATCAGCGCCTGCTTATCCAGATCTTCCAGCTGTCTCTTCTCATAGCCCGGAATACTGCCATCGAAACCGCAGACCTTTTTATAGGCGCAATAAGTACAAGCCTCTTCATTGCCTTTCTCATAGGGATTGGCTGCTATTTTTCCGTCCAGGATCTCCCGCCCGATGCTGCGGATCTTGGCATCTACATAAGAAGATATCAGCTGCATCTCCTCCCGGCTTAAGACACCGGATCTGGCACTGAAGCTTCCATCCTTTTTCTTCTCCACCGGAATGACCACAGACTTATCCTGCATATAGCGGTCCAGCCGCTCCACGACCCCAGGATCACTGTTTACTACACCGTTCATACGAAGCTTTGCAAGGATCTGTTCATTGATCTGCTCATCCGTGAGCTCCACCGGTGTCTCTATGGTGGGATCATCGATGTGATAATACAGAAGTGCCGCCGGAACGATCTCCTTGTCCGGATGCTTTCGGCTCTCCATCTCCATGGCTGCATTCATATATACCACCAGCTGCAACTGCAGACCGTAATACAATGCCGCCAGATCAAATTTCCGGTTGCCGGACTTATAATCAATGACCTTGACGTAGACATGCTCTGCATCTTCCGACACATCGATACGATCGATCCGTCCCTGCAAATGCATCTTCTCGTCCTCAGACAGATCCACATGAATGCTGTCCAGATCCTCCGCAAACCGGAAAGAAAGTTCATAATCATCTGGCTGGAAACTGCCCTGTTTCAAATGTTTCTGCAAGGTCAGCACTGTGCGGGTCAGGATCCTGCTCATGCGGGTAATGGCATATTCATTCCGCGCAGAGCTGTATAATACCGTCTCCCCGTAGGTTGCCGCATAGGCTTCCACGGATTCTTTGACGGCTTTGGCTGCAAAATCCTCCGTAAAATCCCACCATGTCAGGTTGGATTCTGCAAGTTTTCCTGCAAAGTTTTCCAATACTGCATGATATACCGTACCCATATCCGAAGCCTCGAAGCCGAATTCTTCCCGTTCCTGCAGGGAAAGACCATATTGCAAAAAGTGTCTGCAGGCACAGGCAGCATAAGTTTCCAGACGGCTGACACTGTTTTCCAGCTGCTGTCCGTACAATGCTCTGGCCACGATCCGGGACAGACCGCTCTCCCTGTATCTGCGAAATGCCGCCCGGGTCAGCAGGTCTCTGCCCGCCGCATCCGCCTCGTAGGCACGGTACATGAGATAGAAGTCCTGCCTCTCTTCTTCCGGCAGGGTTCCTTCCACATATTCCCGCAGTTCCTCCGCCAGATATCTGGCACCTTCCTGTCTGCCCTCGATCTGTTCCAGGCGGCTGCGGTTCTGGGGATACTCCACGCTCATTGCCGGGAACAGCTTCCGCACCGTATCGATCAGGTAGGACGGTCTTATGCCCTTTCCTTCACTGTTTACCTTGGCATAGGACAGATACAGCTGTTCTGAGGGCTTGGTCATATTCAGATACAGATATAATCTCTGGATATACATCTGCTGTCTCGGGCTGGGTGCCATCTCTGTCCCGGATTCAATCAGGAATTCCCGATCCATATCCGAAATGATCCCGCCCTTGGAAGCATTTTTCGGAATATTTCCGTCATTGACTCCCAGGAAAAACAATACCTTCACCTGTTTCAGACGGGTTCGCTCCATATCGCCCACCACGATACGATCCACGTTCTGAGGGATCGTACCGACAGTGATCTCGCCGAAACCGGCCTCTAAAATATCCGCAAATTCCTGTCTGGAGATTTCTTCCTCTCCCAACAGTTCATAGACCTGATCCAGCAGATCCATGACCAGCCGGTAAATCTGTGCATACTCTCTGGCTCTGGATAAGTCTCCTTCTTTTTCAAACTGCTGCTGATAGTTCAAAAGCTTTTGCTGCACCTGATTCTGTTCCAGGAAATCGTACAGATGGCTGACATAGTCTCCAGCCTTTTCCTGGCTTCCCATGTGCAGAATCTCCACCGCATCCATGAACTGTTGCCGGATACGGTTCAGACGCTCCATGGTCTTCTCTTCCGCCTGTTCGCTCCCCTCCGCATTTCCCTGCAGTTCTTCCGTTCTGCGGGTAAACAGACGGCTATAGGTCCGATAGCCTCTCGCCCCGGTGCGGATCACATAGTTTTCCAGCTCATCAATCTCTTCTCTGGAAATATCCGCCATGCCGCTGCGCAGAAAATGAAACACCGTATCATAGGAAAAATCCTTAATATACAGCTGCAATGCGCTCTTGATATATTCGATCATGGGATTCAGCACGATCCCTCTGGTACGGTCCAGGAAACATGGGATCTCCAGCTGTCCGAATTCTGTTTCCACATAGGAAGCGTATCCTTCCAGATCTCCGATGACCACGGCAATGTCCCGGTAGGTCATCCCCTGCTCTCTGATCAGGTGCCGGATGTACAGCGCTGTCTGGTGGACTTCCTCTCTGGGGGAAAGGGCTTCAAACATATGGATCTCTTGCTGTTCTCCCGCATACGGTTCATACTGATACCGGAACAGATTCTGTTCCAGATAGTGTAATGCCGGTGCCTTGGCGAAGCGATTGGGCCCCCCCTTGACAAAGAGATCCTCTCCCCGCTCTACCTCTGCCTCCGCTGCCAGCTTTTCCAGATCCGCCACCGTCTTCTTGCTCAGATGGAACAGCTTCTGTTCACCATCCATTTTATACGGATCCTCTCCCACTCCAATGGTCACGGTAACGATGGTCTCTGCGCACACGCGCATCAGTTCCTGGATCAGCCGGTTCTGTATTGGAGTAAATCCCGTAAAGCCGTCAAACACCACTACACTGCCCTTTAAGATCTTTGATTTGGACAGGGATCTGCGCAGTACATCCAGTGTCTCCTCGGTGGTGATAAAATGATCCCTGATATAATCCTGAAAGCCCCGGTACAGAGTCTTTAAGTCTTTCAGTTTCATGGCCAGCGCGCCACGCTTCTGTGCACTGGTGATCAGCTTGTCCATATCCTGTGTGCTGATACCGTATTGCATGAACTCGGAGATCGCACTTTTCACCTCATGGATATAGCCCTGCTTGTGCAGGAGACTTCCCATGGCCGGAAGCTGTTCCTTCAGATCCGCCGCCACTTTTTGCAGCACCAGGCTTTTGCCGGTGTCATCCAGTACCGGCATCTCTTTGGTCCCCACTTCCTCCAGAATGCGGTGGCTGAGTCGGCCGAAGCTCAGGACATCGATATTCAGGATGCCATCCCGGTCACTGCGCATGACCAGATCCTTCTGGGTCTGCATGGTGAACTGATCCGGCACAATGATCAGGAAATTCCTGCCCGGTTCCTCTGCCGCCCGCTGCATGATCTCTTCATAGATTCTGTGGCTTTTGCCCGACCCGGAAGGGCCAAAACAGAAACGTAAGCTCATAAGTCTCCTCCGTTATGCTGTCCGTTTATTTCAGATCCAGTTCAATGGGACAATGATCCGATCCCAAAATTTCCGTGTGGATCTTCGCATCCGCCAGACGGTCTTTCAGACACTCCGATACCACGAAATAATCAATTCTCCATCCGGCATTTTTTGCTCTCGCCTGGAACATATAAGACCACCAGGAATACACCCCGGTCAGGTCCGGATAAAAATAGCGGAACGTATCGATAAATCCGTTCTCCAGTACCTTCGAAAAGCAGGCTCTCTCTTCATCAGTGAAGCCCGCATTGCCACGGTTGGTCTTCGCATTTTTCAGGTCGATTTCCTGATGCGCCACGTTCAGGTCTCCCGCATAGATCACCGGTTTTTTCTCTTCCAGCTTCTTAAGATACGCCAGGAAATCCGCTTCCCACTGCATGCGGTATTCCAGTCTCGTCAGTTCTCTCTGGGCGTTCGGTACATAGACTGTCACAAAATAGAACTCCGAATACTCTGCAGTGATCACCCGGCCCTCATGGTCGTGTTCCTCCACGCCGATGCCGTAAGTCACCTGTATGGGCTCTTCCTTTGTAAAAATTGCAGTGCCGGAATAGCCCTTTTTCTCTGCGTAATTCCAATACTGATGATATCCGGGCAGATCCAGTGCGATCTGTCCCTCCTGCAATTTTGTCTCCTGCAAGCAGAAAATATCTGCATCCGTTTCCTGAAAGAAATCCAGGAATCCCTTCTGCATGCAGGCTCTCAGCCCGTTCACATTCCATGAAATCAGTTTCATATTTTCCCTTTCCTGTCAGTCCTACTGTTATTATCTATATTTTTTGTCCCATTTTCAGGACACCATCTGCAATCTAAATAATTTATCACCGGAAGTCACATCTTTTTAATCTTCTACCAGATTATGGTACATCACATGGATATCCTCGTAGACACCGTCCTTATTGAGGAAGCCTCCCGGAATAATGCCCAGATCCACGAATCCCAGTCTCTGGTATAGATGGAACGCATGGATATTGGAAGCCACCACCGCATTGAACTGCAATACGCGGTAACCGTTTGCTTTTGCCTGCTCCAGACAGTCTTTTACCAGCAGTTCGCCGATATGCTCTCCCCGGCAGGCTCTGTCCACTGCATAGCTGGCATTGGCGATATGCCCTACTCTGCCGATATTGTTGGGGTGCAGAATATATAGTCCCTTCACATTGCCCTGTTCATCCTCTGCCACAGCACTTACCGTCTGTGCGGCAAAAAATTCTGCGGCCTCTGCCCCTGTCAGTCCTTCCTCCTGAGGAAATGCCACGCCATCCTCTACCACCTGATTCCAGATTTCTGCCATTCTTGCTACATCTTTTGCTTCAAATTTTCTGATTGTTATCATTTTGTCTGCCTATTTCCTAATTTGTCTTATGCCATCTTATCCCGGTCATAATTTTTATCCGCTTTTCTGTCATCTATTCGTTCTATCCGCCGTGCTTTTCCATCCATTCACATTCCTTCCGGGCAGCCTTCAGAGACGCTTCGTACCCTTTCAGGATCTCCATAAGTCTCTGTACATCGATGATGCCGCTGGCTTTATTTTCCGGGTGATCCATCCATGGATGCTGTTTTTCCGGCGGATAAATATTTTCTATGGTATTTTCCCCGATCCGATACCATTTCTTCTGATAGCAGATCGTGTTGTCCGCCGGGTTTAAAAAGGTTTCCAGTTCCGTCAGTGGATAGGTCTCTGCCGGTGTACGAGGATTACCTTCCAGACCTCTCACGGCAGTGACCTTCACAGTCCCACCCTCCGGTACTACACACAGCCACATGGGCTCTGCCGGTTTTTTCCATAATTTATCCAGTATAAAGTTCAACGGTCCCAGTAACAGGATCGTCATGAAAACCGCCAGCGCTCCCGTCAGTTCCGGAATCCAGTCACCCCACAACAGCATCTGGAACAGCAGATGGTCACTCTCCCGCACACCCCAGACCTTCATCACTACCAGCACGGTTGCTACCATATAGATCAGTATAGTGATCAGGGCAAACGGCATCAGTACTTTTTCTTTTTTCATGCCCCATGCGGCATAAGCCTTGCATTCATCGTCCGTAAAAAGCACGGGCAGTTCATAGCTCTCTGTCATGCTCCGCTTCTCCCTCTTTTGCTATTCTCCGAGAATAATATGCAGGAACCGCTTGTCCAGCATCAACGTCCGGTTCCAGGGATTCAGGATCACACCCTCGATATCATCGGCAGTCAACGTCATGCGGAACAGCTGCTCCATATCCGTGAGAAAAGTGGACATTACGCTGCCGCTTCCCTTTAATTCTTCCTCAAATCCGGTGAAGGCCGACCACCATTTTTTCCCATCGGAGGTCTGCACCGCCTGCAGGCGCATGGCAGTTCCGGCGGCCTGTGTCACCGCTTCCTGCACATCTGCTGAGGGCGGTTCCACCGCCACGATAAGCTGTCCCTGCTCCCGCATACGTCTGCGCACCACCGTCAGAGCATGAGCCAGAAGTTCTTCTGTCGGCTCCTGCTGTAATGCCAGAATTGCCTCCTCTATTTTCTCATTTCCCTGTAAACCTTTATCTTTCTTTTCGTCCATAACCGTAATGTTGTCCTTTTTAATTGTAGTCGTTAAATCACTTCATCCTATTTCCCATGTCCCTTGCGCAATCTTGTATGCAATCTGTCGAATTCCATAAGAGCCACAGGCAACACAGCTCATGCCTATGCCCATCATACCATAAATGCCTCCGCAATTCCACTCACGTTTCCCTCCAGAAGCCGTCTTTTCCTTGACAGTGGGGGTATTCGTTGCTAACATGAACCTGAGCGTTTGATGCTTAGAAATGAGGATAATTATGGATACTTTTGACCCGAAGCACATTTACAGCGATGCCGCAAAGCTGGCTCGTCTGAAAGATAAAAAGCTTTTCCTGTTCGATATCGACGGCACCATTGCCGTAGGCGATACCTTGTATGAGGGAAGTGCGAATCTTCTCCGCTACATTCAGGCCATCGGCGGCAGGGCTTATTACATTACCAACAATTCCACAAAAAGCGGACTGGACTATGTGAAAAAATTCTACGATGCATTTCACCTGGACAGCACGGAGGATCATTTCATCACCTCCGGCTATATGACGCTGCGTTTTTTGAAGAAGAATTATGCAGACAAGAAAATCTTCGTGCTGGGAACCGCTTCTTTTGTGGCGGAACTGCGAAAGAATGGCCTCTGGGTAACCGAGGTCTGCGAGGACGGCATTGACTGCGTGGTCGTTGCCTATGACAGTGAATTAAATTATGCAAAGCTTACCGAAGTCTGCAAGGTTTTATTCACCCAGGATGTTCCTTTCTACGGCACCAACCCGGATTTGCGCTGCCCCATCGACTTCGGCTTTATCCCCGATTGCGGTGCCATCTGCGACATGATCACCGCCACCACAGACAAACAGCCCATCTATCTGGGCAAGCCCAGCAAAGAGGTCGTAAAGCTTTGCCTTGAAGTCTCCGGCTTCACTCCCGAGGAGACTCTGGTGGTTGGCGATCGTCTGTACACCGATATTGCCTGCGGCATCAACGGTGGTGTGGACACCTGTGTTCTCTTCACCGGCGAGGCACAAAAAAAGGATATTCTGACTCCCGAGGGGGAGCCGAATACCCAATATCTGCCGGACTATGCTTTTGAAAATGTGCAGGAATTATTAAATGCCTGCCAGGGTGAAATAAATTTTAAATAGCTCTCTTCACGACACCGATTCCCAACGGATAAGGTCCGGTGTGTACGCCAATGGTGGCACCGATCTGGAAGATGGGAATGGTGTCGATGTCGTATCCCTTTTCTTTCAGTCTGCCTGCCAGTCTGTCGCGGAACTCTACGGCTTCTTCATAATCGTAGCCATATCCCACGCAGACGTTGTAATTGGCAATATCTGCCTTTTCCTCTGCAAAATATGCTAACAGCAGATCGATATTTTTATCTACCGTCTTGCGACGGCTTCTGCCGATACCGGAGGGGAAGATTTCTCCCTCTTTTAAGGTAATGATGGGCTTGATGCCAAGCAGGCTGCCGGCCACGCTGGCTACTTTGCCGATACGTCCGCCGTGCTTTAAATATTCCATATTTCCTACGGTGAAAAAGATTCTGCCGGAGCTCTTGATCTCATTCAGGCGATCGATACTCTCCTGGTAACTCTTCCCCGCATCTCTAAGGCGTACCGCTTCCAATACATAGATGCCCTGCAATACGGTATTCACAGTAGAGTCGCAGACATAAATCTGTGCATTGGGATATTCCTCTTCCAGGATCGCTTTTGCATTCAGAGCAGACTGCATGGAGCCGCTGAACTTGGTTGTGATACAGATGCAGATGATGGGAATTCCCGCCTTGACAAAAGGAAGAAATGCATCTACATAATCCTGCACGGAAGGCATGGAAGACTTCGGATATACATCCGGGTGATCCACCATTTCCTGATAGAACTCACGGACACCGATCTCTATCATTTCCTTCTGGTATTTCCCCTCTTCAAAAGATACATAAAAAGGAACTACCGTAATGTCTTTTTCTTTGGTCATCTCCATGGGAAGATCACAGGAACCGTCTGATATAATATGAAATGCTTCGCTCATTCTCGCATACACCTTTCTACTTGTTTGCAGAGTTTAGCTTACCACGTTGTGGAGTAAAAAGCAATGAGTTTTTGTTATTATATTTCATTTTGTGGTGTTTTATGCTGTTTTATGTAGTTTTTATAACTATATGTATGAAAAATCCGAATTACGCGATATTTGTCGATGAAAGTTTGTCAACCAACATACAACATTCGTTGACAATGGGCAGTTCTCTCGATATACTTGAGTTGTTAACCATTCATTCCCCCAGTTAACATTTTCTGCAGGAATGACCCCCTTTCATTCTCTGCAAACCCAAAAAACAGCCCGGCAGGATCTCCTGTCGGGCTGCGTTATTGTCTTCTATTATTCCTATCTTTATATGGAGTAATCCAGATTCTCCAGGCGCTTGTTCCGTCGTTCCACCAGATCCGCAATGGTGACTCCGTCCACTACCTTGTTCACTGCATCATACAATTCCTGCCATACCTCCAGAGTCTCACAGGTATCACATCGTTCGCAGATATCAGCGCCTTCCTCCAGACATGCCACCGGGGCCAGTGAGCCTTCCGTCAGTCGTAAGATCATTCCTACGGTAAAATCTGCCGGATCCTTGGCAATACGATAACCGCCCTGGGCACCACGGACGCTTTTTACATAACCTGCCTTGTTCAAAACAGCAATGATCTGCTCCAGATACTTTTCGGAAATCCCCTGTCTGGCAGCAATTTCTTTTACCTTGATACACTCTCCGTTGTTGTTCAATGCCAGATCCAGCATGACACGTACTGCATATCTTCCTTTGGTTGAAATTTTCATCCTATCCTCATTTCCGAGCATCTTCCTGCTCTGTTTCACTTTTAATATCAGCCTGCTTATTCCAAAGCAGTTCAAAACTGCTCCGATCTTTCTATGGTTTCCACAGATTCTACCTTATTTTTTCTTTATTTTTCTTTTTCCTATAGTTCATATAGAATTTGTGGAAACAACAGAAAAATCTGGAGAGCATCCACTCGAATGCTGTTCGGAAAAATCTCCTCCCATTCCTCGGAATGCTCTCCGGATTTTCGCATTACTTTACTGGCACTTCACCTTACTTGTAAGGGATAACGCCACCGTTATAATTGTCATTGATATACTGCTTGATCTCATCAGACTTCAGGGTATCTACCAGTGCCTTGATCTTAGGCAGATTCTCGTTGCCTTCCTTAACAGCAATTACATTTACATAAGTAGCGGCTGCTTCGGAATCATCGCTCTCATACAGCAGAGCATCGTCTGCAACAGTCAGGCCTGCTTCCATAGCATAGTTGCCGTTCAGGACACCGAAGGATACCTCCGGAAGGGTTCTGGGAACCTGTGCTGCTTCCAGCTCTACGAAGGTGATGTTGTGAGGGTTCTCTACGATATCCTTGGTAGTAGCAGTCAGACCAACACCATCCTTCAGGGTGATGTAACCGTTATCCTGTAACAGTAACAGAGCACGTGCCTCATTGGTGGTATCGTTGGGTACTGCGATAGTTGCATTGTCAATGTTGTCTAAGCTGGTCTCGGTTCCGGGATACAGTCCGAAGGGCTCGTAATGGATACCGCCGGCATTTACCAGATGGGTACCTTTCTCCTCGTTGAAGCTCTCCAGATAAGGAATGTGCTGGAAGTAGTTAGCATCGAAATCACCGGACTCTACTACTAAATTAGGCTGTACATAGTCATCAAAAATCTGAATCTCCAGAGTATAACCCTGCTCCGCTAACAGAGGCTTTGCTGCCTCCAGGATCTCTGCATGAGGTACTGCACTTGCAGCTACCTTGATAGTGGTATCAGTGCCAGCTACTTCCTTGCTTTCTGTTGCCTCGGTAGTCTGGGCAGCGGTTTCCTGGTTAGCTGTTGTTGCAGCTGCCTCGCTGGTCTGAGCAGCTGTTTCGTTGCTGCCGCAGCCGGTCAGTGCGCTCACGGACAATGCTGCAACTGCGATCAAAGCAATCACTTTCTTTTTCATAATACTTCTCCTCCTAAATCTTTTGGTAAAAATTTTTAGTCTATTGAATCAGATGCCTTACATCTGCCTCAATCTTTTCGTTTTCCCTAACGGGTTCTCTTATCCAATTTCTTGGAAATCGTCATTCCGATATATTGCAACAGCTGTACCAACAGTACCAACAATACTACTGTCACCAGCATAATATCGGTCTGGTAACGATAATAACCATATCGGATCGCAATATCACCGAGTCCGCCTCCACCTACGGCACCTGCCATAGCGGAGTAGCCTAAGATTGTTCCCAGTGCAATGGTCGCATTCACAAGCAATGAGGTTCTGGATTCTGCCAGCATAACCTTCCAGATGATCGTCCACAGGTTAGCTCCCATGCTCTGTGCTGCTTCAATCACTCCGTGATCTACCTCCAACAGAGAAGATTCCACCATTCTGGCAATGAACGGTGCCGCTGCCAGAGTCAGAGGAACGATGGTAGCCGTCGGACCGTAGCTCTTTCCTACAATGATACGGGTCAAAGGGATGATCATGATCAACAAAATCAAAAACGGAATGCTTCGCACAATGTTGACTATCACATCCAGAATCTTATAAATGATCTTGTTCGGACGCAGTCCCTTCGGTGCGGTAATCACCAGGGCAATTCCCATAGGAAGTCCGAGTACATACCCCATAAATGTGGAAACAAGGGTCATATACAAAGTAACAAAGGTGCCTTCCACCAGCATCATAATCGTTGCATTATCCCACATAGTCTTTCAGCTCCTCCACTTCCAGTTTTCTCTCCTGTAAATAATGGATCATCTTGTTCGCCGCCATTTCATCCTCCGGCAGCTGCAGGATCATCTGTCCATGGGCGATACCGCCGATGTCCTTGGTATCCGCTAACAGGATATTAACGGGAGCCTTGCACTCCAGCACCATATTGGCGATCACAGGCTCGAAAGAAGAATTCTCGGTGAAAACAATGCGGATGCAGCGTTTGCCGGACATTTCCCTTGCCTTGGGATCCACCATGAACACCAGCTTTCTTGCGGCTGCGGACTGGGGTCTGGAGAATACCTCCTCCACAGTACCGTGCTCTGCCAGTTCTCCGGCATCGATAATGGCTACATGGGAACAGATCTCCTGTACCACAGCCATCTCATGAGTGATGATCACGATGGTGATGCCGTACTGTTTGTTGATGTCCTGTAATAATTTCAGGATCTCCTTGGTCGTCGTGGGATCCAGCGCACTGGTCGCCTCATCACACAGCAGGATCTTCGGCGTATTGGCAAGAGCTCTTGCGATTGCCACACGCTGCTTCTGTCCACCGGAGAGCTGGGAAGGATAAGCGTCTGCCTTTTCCTTCAGTCCTACGATCTCGAGCAGTTCCATAGCGCGCTTTCTGGCTGCCTGCTTCTTCACACCCACGATCTCCATGGGGAAGCATACATTGTCCAGAACACTTCTCTGCATGAGCAGATTAAAATGCTGAAAGATCATCGCAATGCCTGTACGAACCTTACGAAGTTCTGCCTCAGTCAGTGTCGAAAGATCCTGATCTTCTACGACTACGGTTCCCGTGGTGGGCTTCTCCAGATAGTTCAGGCAGCGTACCAGGGTAGATTTTCCGGCACCACTCATACCGATGATGCCGTAGATGTCTCCCTTGTTGATATCCAGGCTGATACCCTTTAAGGCTTCTACCTGATTATCTTTACCAATAAAAGTTTTTGTTACATTCTTGATCTGAATGATCGGTTCCATAAGTTCCTCCATTCCAGGTTCGCGCTTTTAAGGGGAGAAAAGCGCAAATTCCTTGAATTCCTAGTACCATGCCATACATTCTAACACAAGAATGCAAGTCTGTCCAGTTCTGCAAATTTCGTCTTAAGCTTCTGCAAACATCGGGGTGGACAGGTATCTGTCACCGGAATCGGGAAGCAATGCTACGACTGTTTTGCCTGCATTTTCAGGGCGTTTTGCGATCTGTGCTGCTGCGTACAGAGCTGCGCCGGAGGTGATTCCTACCAGGATACCTTCCTTATGAGCGATGAGGCGGCCGGTGGTAAATGCCTGATCGGTAGTAACGGTAAAGATCTCATCATAAATGCCGGTATTCAGAACGGAAGGAACGAATCCTGCGCCGATACCCTGCAGCTTATGCGGTCCGGGCTGTCCGCCAGAAAGTACGGGAGAATCTGCAGGCTCTACTGCTACGATCTTCACATTGGGATTCTTGGATTTTAAATAAGTACCAATGCCGGTCACGGTTCCGCCGGTACCTACACCTGCTACGAAGATATCAACCTTTCCATCAGTGTCTTCCCAGATCTCGGGACCGGTGGTAGCTGCATGTGCGGCGGGGTTCGCGGGGTTATCGAACTGTCCGAGGATCACAGCTCCAGGGATGGACTTCTCTAACTCCTCTGCCTTGGCGATGGCACCCTTCATGCCCTTGGCGCCTTCGGTCAGTACCAGCTCTGCACCGTATGCCTTCAGGAGGTTCCGACGCTCCACACTCATGGTCTCGGGAAGGGTAAGAATGGTTCTGTAACCCTTGGCTGCAGCCACACTTGCCAGGCCGATACCGGTGTTGCCGGAGGTGGGTTCGATGATGGTGGAACCTTCTTTTAAAATACCTTTTTTCTCAGCATCTTCGATCATTGCCAGTGCGATTCTGTCCTTAACGCTTCCTGCGGGATTGAAGTACTCCAGCTTTGCCAACAGTTCTACGCCTTCGATATTCTGATCCTTCGAGTAGTTTGTCACCTTTAAAAGGGGTGTATGTCCGATCAGCTGGGTTGCGGATGTGTAAATCTTACTCATAATAGAATCCTCCTTAAACCTGAAAATTGTGTTTGTTTTTATTTCCTACTTATCTGATATGGATTTTATGAATTTATACTATACTATTCCGCTAGGAATGTCAACTATTATTTTTTAAACTTTTTGAGAGTTGTGCAGGGGAACGGAAAATGGTATGATTTAGGTAATTAATCCGTAGCCCCAACAGCAAGTAAGAAACGCGGCACGCTCGTACTTTAGTACGATGCGCTCATGTCGCAGAACGTAGCGGTACATAAGCGTGAAAAGTACTCACGCAATGCGTCCCTTGGGACGCTATGGTACCGACGTCTGCTTACGGCCTGCTTATTCTTACTTGCTGTCGTGACTACTGGGTTATTATCATATTTTAGGGAAATATTGTAATATAAAATATATTAAATCAGAAGGAGCCACTCAACTACATGGCAGATAAAACTTACCGCGTTCCTACTATATATAATAAAATAAGAAAAACAACCACACCGCTGACGGTCCGGGTGCCCGGGTCTAAGAGTATCACGAACCGCAGTCTCCTTCTGGCGATGCTGGCGGAGGGAAAGTCCACGCTGTGTGGAGTGTTGTTCTCGGATGATTCGAGACATTTTCTTAAGTGTGTGCAGGATCTGGGATTTGAGACGACGGTGGATGAGGAGAGTTGTATCGTCACAGTAGAAGGACTGGGAGGAAAGCTTCCCTGTGAAGAGGCTGTGTTAAATGTGGGAAGTGCGGGAACGGCTGCGCGTTTTCTGACGGCTACGTTAGGTGTCTCGGAAGGTGTTTTTCACATGGATTCTTCAGAGCAGATGAAGAGGCGCCCCATGGATCCGCTTCTGTCCTCTCTGGCAGAATTGGGGTGTGAGGTCCGCTGCGAAGGAGAAGATGGGCATTTTCCTTTTACGCTTACCGCTCATGGGTTCGGACAGGATCATATCTCCATCGATATCGGGCACAGCAGTCAGTTTCTGAGTGCGCTGCTGATTGCTTCGACTTTGTCTTCGGAAGATTTTATGATTCAGGTAGAGGGTACCCATGGGATGGCGTATATCGAAATGACACAGAAGATGATGGAGCAGTTCGGTGTCTGCGTGGAGCGTCCCGCCCCGGATCAGTTCCGTATTCCCGCCGGTCAGCATTATAAAGCATTAGATTATCAGATTGAGCCGGATGTCTCTGCCGCCTGTTATTTCTATGCGATGGTACCGCTACTTGGGATCCCGGTCTGTGTAGAGCATGTGCATTTTGAAAGTCTGCAGGGAGATGTGGAATTCCTGCGTATCTTAGAGAAAATGGGATGTACTGCACGGGATACGGAAAAAGGCGTCCTCCTGCTGCCTCCTGCCGGTTTGCCGGACGCCGGATCACAAGCTCCCGCTTTCCACGGTATCACGACGGACATGTCCTCCTGTTCCGATCAGACGATCACACTGGCAGCCATCGCACCGTTTGCCGACAGCCCCACCTGTATCACAGGCATCGGGCACATCCGTTTCCAGGAGAGTGACCGCATCCATGCCATCTGTACAGAACTGACCCGTATGGGCATCCGCTGCGAAGAGACGCAGGACAGCATCACCATCTATCCGGGGACGCCAAAGCCCTGTACCGTAGCCACCTACGACGACCACCGCATGGCTATGGGGTTTGCCCTCACCGGTCTGCGCACGGAGGGCATCGTGATCGACGATCCCGGATGCTGCCGCAAAACTTTCGAGAACTATTTTGAAGTACTGGATCAGGTGATTGCGAAGATAATCGAAATGTAGGAATAGAATCATCCGTACTCGCATAAACTATAAGTGGTTACGCTGTGTTGCTTGCGAGGTACACAGCCAGGGGAGCCCATGCGTGGGCTCCTTTTTCACGTACAATTCACAAAGCATCCCGATATACCCGTATCACATTTCCCCAGAAAATCCCATCCAGCTGGTTTTCCGTAAAGCCGGCTGTTTTTAGTCTGTCCCACAATACCGGCAATGCCTCCGCACCGGGAAGAGCCGGATTTGTGGGGATGCCGTCGAAGTCACTGCCCAGACCCAGTATTTCCATACCGCCGACATCAGTGATATGTCTTGCCTGCCGTATCATTGCTTCCCACAGCACCTCTGGATCTTTGCTTCCGCCATCCACCAGAAATTTATCATAATAGTTCAGTCCCATACAGCCGCCCCGCTCCGCCAGTCTGCGGACCCGGTCATCCGTCAGATTCCGGAGGGACGGACATACAGCCCTTGCGTTGGAATGGCTTGCCACGAAGGGCTTCTTCGTACATTCCCATACATCGTCAAAGCCGGCATCCGACAGATGGGAGACGTCCGGGATCATTCCGAGACGCTCCATCTCTGTGACAAAATCGCGGCCGGTTTCCGTCAGACCACACGCCGCATCCCTGCCATCGGATCCACGTATCCCAGTCTCACCTTTCTCCGTCAGTCTCCCATCTACGTCGCCCCTGTTCTGCCCCAGACACCGATGCGTGGCTGGCCACCCCAGTTCATTCCGATAATTCCAGGTTAACGTCAGCATCCGCACCCCCATGTCATACAGTTCCCGTAGCCTCTCCAGACTTCCGCCGCAGACCGCCCCTTCTTCCACCGTCAAAAGTGCCGACAGTTTCCCACAGGCTTCATTTTTCAAAATGTCTTCATAGCACAGTACCGGGACAATCCGGTTCTTGTTTTTCTCCAGCTCCGTCCGGTAGACCTCATACAGAGCACACACCCGCTCCCAGGGTGTCGGTGTGCACTTTCCGATATCCACAAACAGGGCGAAATTCTGCAACAGATATCCGCTCTCCTGCATCCGCTTAAGATCCAGATGGCCGCTGTTTTTCCAAAGTTCCCCGCCCCGGTCCGCCAGTTCGGATATGGTGTCGCAATGCATATCTATGATCTTCATGTTTTCTCCTGATCCCCTATGAAAAAGAGAGCATCCACAGCTCTATGTTCCTGCCATGAATACTCCCTCTTACTTTCTTTGTTCAATTTATGCTGTTGTCAGCAAAAAATACCTTAGTTCTCTTCACCCTTGACTGCGAAGCATACGCCGGTATCGTCGGGCTTATCCTCATCAAACTTGTAGTCCTTGCCGGGCAGGATAGCGTTCAGGATAATGCCGGCCAGCGCGCCGACTGCCAGTCCGGACAGGCTGATGGTGATCTCACCGATGTGGAATGCGATAGCACCTGCTGCACTATAGTTGATACCGATGGACAGTACCAGAATCAGAGCGGCGATGATAACGTTACGACTCTTGGTGAAATCTACCTGAGTCTCAACGATATTACGAACACCGACTGCGGAGATCATACCATACAGTACCAGGGATACACCACCGCTGGTAGCGGTAGGCATACAACCGATCAATGCTGCTACCTTCGGGGAGAAGGAGAACAGTACAGCAAAGCCTGCTGCAATACGGATAACTCTGGGATCAAATACCTTGGTCAGAGACAGTACACCGGTGTTCTCACCGTAAGTGGTATTCGCAGGAGCACCGAACAGGGACGCGATAATGGTAGCCAGACCATCACCTAACAGAGTGCGGTGTAGTCCGGGATCCTTGATATAGTTCACACCGACGGTGGAAGAAATAGCGGAGATATCTCCGATATGCTCTACCATGGTAGCCAGTGCGATAGGCATGATGGTGATCACGGAAGTGATCAGCAGGGAAGTGTTGCCGTCGGACAGTGCCCAGAAGGCGGTCTCATTCCAGTGAATGGGAAGTCCGATCCATGCAGCTTCCGCTACCGGTGTGAAATCCACACGACCAAGGATGGCTGCCACCACATAAGAACCGATAACACCAATGATAATAGGAACGATCTTCACCATTCCCTTACCCCAGATATTGCAGATCACTACCAATGCGATAGCAACCACTGCGATCAGCCAGTCTGCGGAACAGTTGTCGATAGCGGACTGGGACAGGGTCAGACCGATGGCAATGATGATGGGGCCGGTTACGATGGGCGGGAAGAAACGCATTACCTTGCCGGTACCGAAGATCTTGATTAACAGGGATAATACCAGATACAGCAGACCTGAGCAGGCCACGCCGAAGCAGGCATAAGGAAGCAGTGCGGAATTGTCCGCTCCGTCTGCCATAGGGGCAATCGCGGCATAACCGCCTAAGAATGCAAAGGAAGAACCCAGGAATGCGGGTACCTTTCTCTTGGTCAGCAGATGGAACAGTAAAGTTCCCAGACCTGCAAATAACAGTGTTGTGGAAACATCCAGACCTGTCAGCATGGGTACCAGAATAGTGGCACCAAACATTGCGAACATGTGCTGAAGTCCCAGCAGAAGCATCTTGGGCACGCCCAAGGATCTGGCATCGTAAATGCCGTTTTCGCCGAGTGTAGTCTTCTCGCTCATTTTTTTCCTCCTGTGTCATAGACATGTGAACATGTAACTATTTTTCGTCGCATAAATTCGGGCAGATAGTCCTCTATCTGCCCACACCTATGTGACCCTATTAGTTACATGATAGCTTTTCATCATTCCACAGTCAAGAAAAAAATTATTCCACCGCATGCTCTTTCAGGAAATCCAGCCAGATAGGAATATACTGTGCCTTCAGATGCACACCGTCATAAGTATAGGAAGCCACCATTCCACCGGTCTCGTCACAGATCAGCGGATTTACATCCAGGAAAAATATCTTCCGGTCATCCGCCAGCTTTGCGATTTCTGCATTTCTGGCTTCGATTCCTTCGTTGGTGATATAGTCCCCCTGTTCGGAGCGTTCCATTGTTACTTTCATAATGGCCTGCAGATAGATCACCGCATCCGGCTGCAATTCCTGCAAATGCTGTACCGCTTCCCCGTAAGCCTTCATAAAAGATTCCACTGTGCCGGTACCCATTTCGTTGATACCGATCATCAGATAGATCTTGGCAAACTGCTTCTCCGACAAGGCTTCCTCCACCGTGATCTTTTTCTTCTGTCCAGGCACCGATACAATGGCACTGTCGAACATCTTGTAGACTGTCAGTCCGGTGGAAGCATAAAACGTGGATGTCTCCTCCAGTCCGCCGTACTCATACATGCCTACCGTCCGGGAATCCCCGATAAATACCGCATCATCAAAATAACTGTCATCCACCGTGTGATAGACCACTTCCTGCGGTATCTCTTCCACAGGAACCGTCGCGGCGGGATCCTGCGTCTCTGTTCCGGTGGTCTCCGGCATTGCGGCCTCTTCTCCCGTAGCGGGACTCTGCACCGTACCCATCGTCTGATCCGTCTGGTTCCCGTCACTCACTGTATCTCCGGTCTTTACGTTTTCCCCCGGCACATTGCCGGATACGGATCCCGTTGCATCACTCTGTTCCCCGGATATTCCCGGCCATTTTCCTTCCACCAGCTGCTCCGCCAGAAGCACTCCTTTCGTATAGGTCTCCTGCAGCGGTTCCGTATATACCTGCCAGTTATCCGTCCAGGTAAAGAATACAATTCCCGCCAGCAAAAGACATCCCAAAAAGGAGTATTTATGCAATTTTTCCTTCATTTTCGACCAAATATTTTTATTTTCTGCATGATTCATTGCATAATGACCTTTTCCTAAAAGCTAAAATACATAAAAGGATTATTTCCTTCTAATAAAAGTCTCCAGATGCAATACCAGAAGAGCCCCGACAGAAGCACCTTCACCGGCAGCTTATCCTGCCACTTATGGTACAGCTTCTCAATGACCGGTGTGCAGGCCAGTCCGGAGACCAGAAGCAGTCCTCCATAGGTACTGAGTGCCTTCCAGGCATCCTCGTAACCGCCGCTGAAGCCCGGTACCAGCCACAGCATCTTATCCAGATAGACCTGTAACTGTGACAGGTCCGTGATAGCAAAGCACATCCAGCTCATTGGGATGACCAGCCACAGATAAATGTGCGGCAATACCTTCATTTTATGTACAAATTTTAATCTGCCCAACTGCCGTTCCAGTACGATGCAGATCCAGAGCAGTCCGCCCCAGCAGAAGAAGTTCCAGCCGGCACCATGCCAGAAAGCGGTCAGCATCCATACCACCAGGAGGTTAAAAATCGTGCGAAGCTCTCCCTGTCTGCTGCCGCCTAACGGAATATACACATATCGGCAGAACCACTGTCCCAACGTCATATGCCATCTGCGGTAAAAATCCCGGACACTTCTGGCCATATAGGGTCTGCGGAAGTTGGCCGGCAGTTCGATCCCCATCATCCGGCCCAGTCCCATGGCCATCAGGGAATAGCCCCAGAAATCAAAATAGATCTCCATGGAATAGGCGATGGCTGCCAGCCATGCTAACGGTGTCGAGATGCTTTCAAATCCGGTCACCTGCACCTCGTGCCACAAGATTCCCACCCGGTCTGCCAGTAGCACCTTGGCCGCCAGTCCCAGAATAAACAGCTTCATACCGTCTTCCAGCCCCCGCACCGTGAAAGTGCGCTCCGTCAGGCTGTCCGAGATATCGCCATATCTTGTGATCGGTCCGGAGATCAGTTTCGGGAACATGATCACATAAGTAGCAAACTTCAAAAAAGAATACTCCCTGCTCACCTCTCCCCGGTACACATCGATCTGATAAGACAATATCTGGAAGGTGTAAAAGCTGATCCCCAGCGGCAGCCCCGCAGAGCCTCCCCAGTCCTTGAACCAGAGCAGTACCGCCAGATTCGCGCCAAGTGTCAGGATCAGCAGAAGCTTTTTCCGCCACAACGTCTTAGGACTGCGTTTTGCCAGATGAAGACCCAGAAAATAATTGCACAATATAGATATCATTAAAAGGGGAAGATACCTGACGTCTCCCCTGGCATAAAAAACAATGCTTCCCACGAGCAGTGTCAGGTTCCTGTATTTGCGAGGTGTGATCCCGTAGACGATCAGAAAGATCGGCAGGAACCACAGCAGAAATTCAATACTGCTGAATATCAAAAAAATCACATCTTTCTATTTCTGTTTATCTGTCTTACTATCATAGTAGCTTGAAACCGTTTCTATTACAACAAAACAATTCTTAATTTTAAATGACAGAATTTTACAACTGCTTAATCTTTTTGCAATTTTTCACCGCATCGTTTACAATAGTTTTAACACCACAGGGCTGCGCCCGAGAAAGGATATTTTCCATGAAAGAACAGTTATATACCATCCCTTTAAACGATGCCGTAAATGCACAGGACGAATGCCCTTTCTGCTTTATCCACCGCAGTATTGAACAGGATCTTCTGGATTTCGTGTTAGGCTCCGGTTCCTCTTATATGGAAGCGGACATCCGCGAACAAACCGACAAAGCAGGCTTCTGCCGGTATCATTTTCAGAAAATGTTCGACTACGGCAATACTCTGGGCAATGCCTGGATCTTAAAGACCCACTACCAGCGCATGATCCGGGAAATGCAGCAGGAATTTGCCTCCTTCCGCCCCGGCAAAAGCTCTCTCCTGGGTAAATTCAAAAAAGCCGAAGGCAATGAAAATACCATCGGCATGTGGGTTCGTGCAAAAGAGGATTCCTGCTATATCTGTTCCCAGTATAAAGATACCTACGCCAGATATCTGGACACCTTTTTCTACCTGTGGAAAAATGATGAAAACTTCCGCAATAAAGTCATAAACGGCAAAGGCTTCTGCCTGCCCCACTTCGGCGATCTCTGCGAAGCCGCTGACCGCAAACTTTCCGATAAGGAAAAACAGGACTTTTACGATCAGTTGCTGCCGGTCATGGAATCCAACATGCAGCGCATTTCCGAAGACGTCTCCTGGCTGGTGGAAAAATTCGACTATCGCAACAAAGACGCCGACTGGAAGAGCTCCAGGGATGCCATCCAGCGCGGTATGCAGAAATTAAAAGGCGGATATCCCGCAGATCCCGCCTATAAGATGTCTAAATAGTCGCAAAATTTTATTCAAAAATACGATGCAATTATGATGCTATTTTTCCGTAATTTCTTCGTCAGAGGGCTGTCCGGACCGTTCCGCCAGTCTTCTGCTTAATTGCAGATACTCCAGAATTTCCTCATACAGCATCTCCGGCTGAAAGGCATCTTCCAGGATTCTCTCGTTCATCAATCCCTTAATGGTCAGTTCCATCATCTTACGAAGTTTCATCACGTCTTCCGCAGCCGCATATTTTCCCAGATCCGCTCTGGCATAAATATTCTCATAAGCCTCTTCCATCTGCTGTTTTCGCTCTTCTACCGCCACCAGTGCCTCATTGACATTCTCTGCCTGTGCCCGGTTCAGGAACGGCTGCAGATAAGGATAGCCACACATGGCATGCATTTTCCCGGTCTCCACCTGCTGCATCAGAGTGAACAGATCCGTCTCCTTCGCATCTACCGCTGTGGACAATTCCAGCAACAGATACCGCACACTGTAGTCATAGACAAAAGCATAGACTCCCAGCTTGTTCTCAAAATAATGAAATAATAATCCCTTACTGATGGCTGCCTCCCGCACGATATCATCCGTACTGGCATGACGGTAACCGTTCAGGGCAAATACCTTCAGAGCTGCATTGATCATCCGGTCCTGTTTTTCTTTTTTTAAATCAAAAAATTTCTCATTCATATCGCAACATATCCCTTTTCATTTTCATCAATAAGGTTTATTATGTAACTGTATGGGCATATGCATGAAATTCAGACCAGTTACATACACTACAACATGGAAGGAGCAACCCTATGGCTAAAAAATTTGGCAAATTTCTGCTGTTTACCGCAGCAGTAGGTACCGCAGCCGCAGCTGCTTACTACTATATGCAACAGAAAGATTCTCAGCTGAAGGAATCTTCCGATGCAGATGATGATTATGATGATTTCCACGAGGATCTGGACAAGAGTACCGAGTTCTCCCGCAATTATGTTCCTCTGAATACACCCGTGCAGACCTCTGCCCCGAAGGAAGAGACAGGCACAGAGTCCACACCGGCTTCCGAAGAGGCGGCACCCGCTTCCGCAGAGGCATCTGATTTCACACCGCTCACCGATCAGGCTACCGGATTGTCCGGCGAAGAGGGCGAGACCGTCGAAGACGTGGAAGAGTTCTTCGATGAAGAAGATGCCGAGGACGAAGAGCCTCCCGTAAATGAAGAATAATCGTTCTATTTCGAAGGTCTCAGAGCCATGCTTTTTGCAAGCGTCTGAGACCTTCCTGCATTTCCGCCTCATCAATACTTCCAAAGCCCAACAGCACGGTAGCTTTCCGCATTGTGGCTTCCACCATATTCTCTGACATCCCATAGGCTTTCACTTTCTCCGCCGCTGCTCTCTCCAACAGTTCCTGTTCCGTGACATTCCCTTTCGCTGTCAACAGAAGATGCAGTCCCGCATCCTCCCCGGAGATCACAAACTGCTTCTTAAACGGTTCCAGCCCGGCCAGCAGCAGGTCATGTTTGGCCCGGTAGCGCATCCGCATTTTATTCAGATGCCGCTCGAAATACCCGTCCCGGATAAATTCATTCAGGATCCGCTGATCGATTCTGGACACCGTGCAGGAATAAAAAGAGCAATCCCTGCGGTAGATATCCAGCAGATCCCCCGGCAATACCATATAGCTGACACGGATTGCCGGTGCAATAGCCTTGGAAAATGTACCGATGTAGATCACTTTTCCCTTTTCATCGGAAGATTGCAGGGAAGGAATAGGCTTGCCCCGATACCGGAATTCACTGTCGTAATCGTCCTCGATCAGATAACGATCCGGCTCCCTTTCTGCCCAGCGAAGCAGTTCTGCTCTCCTGCCGATGGTCATGACCGCACCGGTGGGATACTGGTGGGAAGGCATCACATAGGCCACTCTGACAGGCAGTCCCGAAAGTCTGTCCGCCCGCATTCCCTTATCATCCATGTCTACCGTGTGAATGCGATAGGCAAAAGATTCAAAGATGCGGTATGCCCGCTTGTACGTGGGATTCTCCATGGCAATGCCCACATGTCTGCCCAATATTTTCTCCAATAGCAACAGCAGATAATCGTTTCCTGCTCCTACAATGATCTGTTCCGGGCGGCAGTTCACCCCCCGGGAAGAATGCAGATACCGGCTGATGGTCAGCCGCAGATCATAATCTCCCTGAGGTTCTCCCTGCGCAAACAGGTCACTGTTGTTGTCATTCAGAATATTCTTCGTGATCCGCTTCCATACGCCCACAGGGAAACCGTTCATATCAATACCATAAGGAGAAAAATCAATGCATCCCTCTTCCGGAACAGATTCTTCTCCTGAAGTGTCCGGCTCCGGTTCGTTCTCTTCCCGCGGTTCCATGGCAAATATCCCTTCCAGACGGCAGACAAAATAGCCCTTATAAGGTCGTGCCTCGATATATCCCTCGCTTAACAGCTGGTCGTAGGCATAGTCCACAGTGCTTCTCGCCACCTGCAGATATTCTGCCAGAGAACGCGTGGAGGGAAGCCTCTCTCCTGCCAGAAGCTTCCCTTCCCTGATTTCCTGTCGTATATGCTCATATATCTGCTGGTACAGACATTTGTCACTGTCTGTACGCAGCCGGATCGTCATATCATACATACGGTTATCCTACTTTTTCTGGTTCTTCAGTTCTTCCAGAATCTGGTCTTTTAACTCTCTTGCCTTGTCCTTAGTCCGGGCATTGGCGGAAGGGGACGTCAGGATCGTGGCTACCATACGGCTGGCCACATCATATTTCTGGAATCTGGCAGCAAGTACCGCAATCAGAAATTCTACCGTGATCTCATCCATACCGCACATGGGGAATCCTTCGGTCTGCAGGGCCTCCGTAAAACCAGTGTAAGCGTTCTTCAGATAAGTCTCCTCCATGGTCTTCACTTCCCGGAGTCTGGCCATATCCGTATCCCCGGACTCTTCCAGATGCTCCTGATAACCACGCATCAGCCATCCGCTCTTCAGACAGATATAAGCCTTTTCACTGGCATGGGCCCGTTTTACCACAGCGTTGGCCAGGCAGAGCTTATAGCGCTCAATGGCTTCTTCATAGCTGTAAATATCGTCATCGTAGGTATGCAGCTGCACTTTACTGCTGATATTTTCCTTGATCAGCTTTATATAAACCTTATTCAGGCTGTTGAAATACCGGTTCAGTGCTGCATAGCCGCAATGCGGACACAGAATAACATCATATTTCACCGCATCAATGCCTTCGTATTTTGCACGAAGATCCTGATCGGTACTTAAAAGTCTTGCCTTTCCAGTCTTCATGATCTTCGCCGGGAAATCTTCTCCGCAGACAGGACAGGTAAATGTCTTGTCAAAGATCAGATCCTTTTCTTCTATTTTTTGGGCCTCGGCTGCTGCCTTCTCTTCTTTTTTATCCTGTCCGTAAATGTTCATGTTCTCCAGGTCATCCAGACCCAGACCGGCCAGTCCAAACAATTTGTCCGACATATGTCTCTCCTTTTCTTTTGTACTGTCCATTCCCGGTGACAATACGAATACAACTTTCCCAATTCCCCTTATCGGTTGTCCTACTGCTTACTTAGGCAGTACATAAGAACTCTTCAGAGATACGATACGGTTAAATACCAGTTCTCCCGGCTTGGTATCCTTGTAGTCCACGCAGAAGAAGCCCTGTCTTACGAACTGGAAGCGGTCATACGCCTGTGCCTGTGCAAATGCAGGCTCCAGACGGCACTCTGTCAGTGTGGTCAAAGAATTGGGGTTCAGATTCAGACTTCCGTCTTCATTGTATACACCCTTCTCTTCATCGATGATATTCTCATACAGGCGCACCTGTGCTTTTACAGACTGCTCTGCATTTACCCAGTGGATCGTTCCCTTTACTTTACGTCCATCGGGGCTGTTGCCTCCGCGGCTCTCCGGATCATAGGTACAATGTACTTCCACGACTTTTCCGTTCTCGTCCTTGACACAGCCGGTGCATTTTACGAAATAAGCACTCATCAGGCGCACTTCGTTGCCGGGGAACATACGGAAATATTTCTTGGGAGGCTCTTCCATGAAGTCCTCTCTCTCAATATACAGTTCTTTGCCGAAGGGAACCTCGCGGCTGCCCAGAGCTTCGTTTTCCGGATTGTTGACTACAGGCAGCATCTCCGTCTGTCCTTCGGGATAGTTATCAATTACCAGTTTCACAGGATCCAGAATAGCCATCATACGGGGTGCCTTTGCCTTCAGATCCTCACGGATACAATACTCCAGCATTGCATAATCTGCGGAAGACTGTGCCTTGGAGATACCGCACAATTCTACGAACTTCTTGATGGATTCCGGTGTGAATCCTCTTCTGCGCAGTGCTGCGATGGATACCAGTCTGGGATCATCCCAGCCGTCCACGATGCCCTGTTCTACCAGCTTCTTGATATAACGCTTACCGGTCACCACATTGGTCAGGTACAGCTTTGCGAATTCGATCTGCTTGGGAGGATGAGGATATTCCAGTTCTCTTACCACCCAGTCATATAAGGGTCTGTGATCCTCAAATTCCAGCGTACAGATGGAATGGGTCACGCCTTCAATAGCATCCTCGATGGGATGCGCGAAATCGTACATAGGGTAAATGCACCATTTGTCACCGGTATTCTGGTGAGACATATGTGCCACACGATAGATGACGGGATCTCTCATGTTGATGTTGGGAGAGGCCATATCGATGCGGGCACGCAGTACCTTAGTGCCGTCCTCGTATTTGCCGGCCTTCATATCCTCGAACAGTGTCAGATTCTCTTCTACGCTTCTGGTGCTGCCGGGATCTTCCTTGCCGGGCTCGGTCAGGCTTCCTCTGTATTCACGGATCTGCTCCGCACTTAAGTCAGAGACATATGCCTTGCCTTTTTTGATCAGCTTTACGGCTGCTTCATACATTTGGTCAAAATAGTTGGATGCGAAAAAGAGTCTGTCCTCCCAGTCTGCTCCCAGCCACTTTACATCAGCCTTGATAGACTCTACGAACTCTGCCTTCTCCTTGGTGGGGTTGGTATCGTCAAAACGCAGATTGAATTTGCCGTTGTATTTCTGGGACAGGCCGTAGTTCAGCAGAATACTCTTGGCATGTCCGATATGAAGATATCCGTTGGGTTCCGGAGGGAAACGGGTGTGTACAGTATCGTATACGCCCTCCGCCAGATCTTTCTCAATGATCTGCTCTATAAAATTCTTCGATTCCTTTACTTCTGCGGAATCTACGATTTCCTTTTCGATCTCGCTCATGGTAATGTCCTTGCCTTTCGTTTACTTAATACTGTTTTCGTATCCTTTATCTTACCACACAAGAAAACTTTTATAAACCCTTCTCTTCAAAATAATTCAGCAAATTCTGCTCCGTCTCGATGAAGATATTGTGCAGATCATCCTCACTGGCCGCCAGATAATCTCCGGCCCTTCCGGTCATATAGCCGTCCTCGTCCCATACCGGGAACACTTTTACCCCCTGTGTCACCCGGATGGCATAGATGCGGAACTCATCCTTCGGCATGCACATGCGCACATATTCCGTGATCAGATGATTTCTGCCGTCCGTACCGTCCTTGACCCTGGGAACGTATGTCATATTCCTGCAGTAGTCCTCGGACACCGGAGCGTCGGACAGTTCCAGGATCCTGTGGAACCGCTCTCCCGCCACCCTGTGAAGTTCACCGTTTCTCTCCAGCGTGTAGCAGATATTCTGTCTGGTATCGATGTCCATGGTGCCGTTCTGGGTGCGGACGGACACCACCCTGCCAAGCTCCGCCAGATCAGAGGCCCTCACACAGGCCAGAGGGATTTTCTTTCTCTGATATCTTGTGCCCTCACTTACCGGGAATGCCCGGTCTTTGGCGTAGAGGATCCGGAACGTATCGAAATACTGCGTCATGCGGTTATTGAAATACGCTTCGGAATGCAGTGTTGGATATTTTTCCTCATATAATTTCATACTGATGTAGCCGCCGGCCTTCTCGTAATGTCCGCCGCCGGAACCGATGCCCTCCGAAAGATAATCCGACAGTTCGCTGGCATTGACCTCCCGGATACAGCTTCTGACGGAAAATTTGTATCCGCCGCTGTCCTCATTATAGACCACGCAGGTATTGACGCCCGCCACCTGCAGGAGGAAGTCGCTGATCAGGCCAAGTACATTGGGATCACAGGGCTGGGAATGGATCACGGCGAACTGGTAATCGTCGTTATAATTGCAGCGCAGCATTGCCACACCGGCAATTTCCAGCTCTCTCAGGGAAATATTGGAATTACGGAACAAGGATATCTGGTTCTTATCAAAATTCAGACTCTCACGCATATCCATGTCCACCGGGTTCGACAGTTCGGAGAACTGGTTGGTATCCATATACAGGCCGTAATACAGCGCAGTTCCCAGATCTCTGTTTTTTTCCACGGGATAATGCATTTCCTGCAGCATTGTCCACACCAGGGTTGCACAGCTTCCCATATTGGGCTGCAGACGCATCCGCTCGGTACAGATGACTTCCAGTGGATGATGGTCGATGACAGCGATCTCCTCCGCCGGCAGCTCCGTCACATTACCCGCGCCATACTGACAATCCACAGTGATCAGCAGTCCGTCTACTGTATCTTCCATCTGAGGCTGGTACTCCAGCGGAATGTGCAGTTTCTCCACCATCAGCATCAGGTTGGCCTTTCTGACTTTATTCCGTCCGGAATACAGCAGCCTGGTATCCTTTCCCTTGTCCCGGAAAAAACAGTACAGCCCATAGCCGGAGGCTATGGCATCCGCATCCGGATTGTCGTGGCACTGGATCGTCACATGGTCATAGCCCAATAATTCATCCAGCATCATTTCTCTGCTCTTTGCATCCCCTCGTCTGTCCATAACTACGCTTTCCTCTTCTTCCTCATAAAAATTCCATAACTATTCAGAACCACATTCGCAAAAACGCCTTTTATGGCTCTGAATAGTTACAGGCAGGTCCTGTTACAGTCCTGCCCGCAAAATCTGTCTTAGTGGTGGAACAGACGGATGCCTGTAAATGCCATCACCATATCGTATTTATCGCAGCATGCGATCACATCTGCATCACGCACGGATCCACCGGGCTGTGCGATGTATTTTACACCACTCTTATGTGCTCTCTCGATGTTATCGGAGAAGGGGAAGAATGCATCGCTTCCCAGAGTCACATCCTGCATTTTGTCAAGCCATGCTCTCTTTTCTTCTCTGGTAAATACAGGGGGCTTTACCTTGAAGATACCTTCCCAGGTACCGTCCGCCAGCACGTCCATGTACTCATCGCCCATGTAGACATCAATGGCATTGTCACGGTTGGCTCTGCCCAGGCTGTCTACAAACTGCAGGCCCAGTACCTGAGGAGACTGGCGTAAGAACCAGTTGTCTGCCTTGCTGCCTGCCAGTCTGGTGCAGTGGATACGAGACTGCTGTCCTGCACCGATACCGATAGCCTGACCATCCTTGACATAACATACGGAATTGGACTGGGTATATTTTAAGGTGATCAGAGCGATCTTCATATCGATCAGGGCACTCTCCGGGATCTCCTTGTTCACAGTCACGATATTGGACAGCAGATTGCCGTTGATATCCAGTTCGTTACGCCCCTGCTCGAAGGTGATGCCGTATACCTGCTTGCGCTCGATAGGAGCAGGCTGATAGGAAGGATCGATCTGGATGATGTTGTAGGCGCCTTTTTTCTTCTGCTTCAGCAGTTCCAGTGCTTCATCGGTGTAGCCGGGAGCGATGACACCGTCGGATACCTCTCTCTTGATCAGGCGGGCGGTATCGGTATCGCAGATATCAGACAATGCAATGAAGTCACCGAAGGAGGACATTCTGTCTGCACCACGTGCTCTCGCATAAGCACATGCCAGGGGAGAAAGCTCTCCCAGATCATCCACCCAGTAGATCTTCGCCAGAGTATCACTCAGAGGAAGTCCTACCGCAGCACCGGCCGGAGACACATGTTTGAAAGAAGTGGCTGCGGGAAGTCCTGTAGCTTCCTTCAGCTCTTTTACCAGCTGCCAGCCGTTGAAAGCATCCAGGAAATTGATATATCCGGGCTTGCCGTTCAGCACGGTCACCGGCAGATCACTGCCGTCTTCCATGAAGATTCTGGAAGGCTTCTGGTTCGGGTTACATCCGTATTTTAACTGAATCTCGTTCATCTTATTTTTCTCCTATTCTATTCTACGATATTAACTATTCAGAACCTGCATTCGCAAAACGCGTCTTCACAACCTACTTTACATATTCTTATTCACGATCTTTGTCTCATATTTACCGGTCTCGATATCAATGAAACGTACAAACAGAGAGACCTTGTTATCCTCATTCAGGCTGTTCCACAGCATATCGGTAAAAGCATCCATATCATCGGGGATCTCTACCAGTTTCGGCTCGCCCTGGAAGCTGGGCAGCGGATTGCCGTCGTGCATATAAGTGTGAATGAAACGTCCCTCTCCGGGAAGAGGATTCTCATAAGCATAAGTGAAACGCAGACAGGAATCAGGATTGCCGTTGTCACTCTTCAGAATGGACATAGCGTAATTGTACTTGCCGTTCTCGATGTGCATGATACCGGAAATTCTCGGTGTATAGTTGGGGCCGTCCGGCTCGAATTCTCTGCTGCGCAGGGACTGCTCAAAGGTCAGCTGTTTGTCCATTCCCTCGTAGATAGTATCTGTCTGGTCACCGTTGGTCACGATGGTCTTGTTACCAAGGACACGTACGGGTGCGTAGATGATCAGACTGGGATCTTCCAGTTTGGAAGGATCGAAAGCCTGGGTACGGATTCCCTCTCCTTCTGTCACGAACACACGATTGCGGCTGTTGGCGCTTCTTCCCATGATGAAATAAGCGGTCACGGCATATTTACCGTTAGCAGAACGTCCGATCACGATACCTCTGCCTGGATAAGCATTGCTTTTCAATTCCTGTTCCAGTTGTAACATAGTTTTTCCTCCGTTTACTATATATCGCGTAACTATTCGCTTCACCAGCTCTGAATAGTTACAAAAAACCGCCTAAGCACCAGAAATAGACGGTGCCCAGGCGGTCGGCTTTCACTATTCTACACTCCCTGTGGGTATCTCCACTGCAGCAAGCTGCGCTCCGCCAGTCGTGTAGCTGTTTTAATAGTAGCATGGTTCCCCGATACTTGACAAGAGGGATTTTGATAATTTTGTTGCTTCCGTAACAGTTCTGCCCCAAAACATTCATAAAAGCGTCTGCTGCGCAGCCGTCGCTGCTTTGCAGCTCATCTTTTATTCATGTTTTGGGCGCTCCGCTCATAGAATAGCAAAAGCGATGCTCCGTGTGCAAGCACCCGATCATCGCTTTTACTATTCTATGGCTGAACTGTTACTTCACATATTTTGCCTCAAATGCATGCCTCTCCAAAGGACGGTCAAAATAATAGCCCTGAATGTATTTGACCTTCATACCCTGCAATACTCTGAACTGCTCCGGGGTCTCGATACCTTCCACGCAGACGCTGACGCCGATGGTCTCCGCCAGCTCCGCCACCATTTTGATAAAGGACTGGGAGTAGGCATCCTCCGCCAGATCTTTGACAAAGCTCTGATCCACCTTAATGACATCAATGGGAATCTCCCGGATATGATTCAGGGAGGAGTAGCCGGTACCGAAATCATCCAGCGCCAGCGAAACACCCAGAGATTTGATCCGGTTCAGGATCTCCTTCATGCGCTCCATATCGTTGATGGCGAGGCTCTCTGTCACTTCCAGGGTCAGATTCTTCGGGGACAGACCGGTGTCCGCAAGCGCCTTTTCCACCGTCTCCACGATGTCCGGCTGTAGGAGCTGTACTACGGAAAGATTTACGTTCACTTTATAATTCGGATAACCGGATTCGTTCCAGCGTTTGCAGCGGGTGCAGGCCTCGGTCAGCACATAATTGCCGATGGGATTGATCAGTCCCAGATACTCTGCCAACGGGATGAATTCCGCCGGGGAGATAAATCCCAGCTTTGCACTGTTCCAGCGGATCAGTGCCTCAGCTCCGGCGCAGACATCCCTGCCGCCCTGAATATCAATGATGGGCTGATAATAGACCTCGAACTCCCGGTAGCCCTCCACCGTGGCATCACGCATGTTCTTTTCCATATCCAGGCGGCGTCCCGATACGGAATCAATGCCCTCGCAGTAGGTTGCCACCCGGTTCTTACCGGTCTTTTTTGCTTCGTACATGGCAATATCCGCTTTTTTGATCAGATCAGCCACGGAATCCCCGGCATCCGGGAAAGTGACGATACCCATACTCATAGTACAGTAATAATCCGCGTCCTTCAAAAACCAGGGCTTGCTGAAGATCTTTTTAATATCTTCCACAATATTTTCAAACCGGGAATAGCTGTCGGGCGGGATCACGATGACAAATTCATCGCCGCCCATGCGGTAACAGGTATTCTCGATGCCGTTGATCCGTTTTAATGCATGGGAAATGGATTTTAACAGCACATCTCCGTACTGGTGCCCCAGTCCGTCGTTGATATGCTTGAAATCATCCAGATCCAGATACAGCAGAGCACCTTCGCCGCCGGTCTTCTTCGCCTGATCGATCTGTCTTGCCAGATCCCTCTCACAGCACATACGATTATACAGTCCCGTCAGGAAATCCGTATAGGCCTGCTGCTCGATGCGGCGCTGGTACAGTTTTTTATCTGTAATGTCATACAGAGAGTACAGATTGGCCTTTTTACCGTCCACCCAGGCAATCTCCTTGCACAGCAGATCGTACCAGGTCTCCTTCTCCGCATGGTAGACTACACTGACTGACTTGGTTTTTTCCTTGCGGACACTGCTCTGTAACAAAGCATCAAAATTGTGATCCAGCAGTTCCTTGGCAAAGGTATTTTTCAGGATCTGGTTGGCAAACAGCATCCGTCCTGTGGTCTGGTCTGTCACATAAATGGCACAGCCCACGTTGTCCAGAATCTCCTCCAATGCTGCGTAGGAACCAGCCAGGGAATTCTTCTGGATCCTTCTGGTGAGGATGCTCTGCAGGATCTTCACTGCATCCGCTGTGAACTTGATCTCCGCCATGCTCCACACATGCCCCTGGGTTCTATGATTCAGAGACAGCACCATATTTCCGCTCTCCTGCTTCAGGATCGGGAAGATCATCACGGCCTTCATGCCGATCTCCTCGATTTCCTTCGAGCCGGCATTGCCCAGGCTGTCCGTGGATACCACCAGTGGTTTCTCAGCATAAAGGAAGGAATATACTTCCACTCCGTTTATCTTGTCAAAATAAGAAATCTGTCCCGGGGCACGCCATTCACAGACCACGTTCATGGTATCTGTGTCGGAATGCAGTTGAAAAATATCCGCAGTATCTACACGGATATGCTCTGACAGGATCTTCAGCCACTTATTCATGGCAAGTTCAATCTGTTCATCACTGTCTAAGAGCTGGACGATCTCCGTGGTCGCCTCAATAGTATGGAGATTCCGACTCATCTCTTCCTCAGCGGAACGGCTCCTTCTGCTCTCTGCCTCCGCGCTGAAGCAGGACATACGATCTCTGTAAATATCTACGCTGGTATCCCGCAGCAGATCCAATATCTGATAAAAGGAAATGGTGTCGATCTTCTTCAGATCATACACCTGCCAGTACAGGATCGTGTTGTTCTCCACACTGACAGCCACTGCTGCCACATGTCCGCCGTCCGGCAGTTCTTCCACCACCTGTTCCTCCAGTGAACCGGCCTGCACTCTGTCCAGTGCCTGTGCTGCTTTCCTGCGATATTCCGTACTGATCGGATCTTCCCCATCCGGTCTCTTCCATGTCTTGTCCACATACGGCTCCGTCAACACCTGATTCTCATTGTCCAGGCAGACAGCTGCCACGCCTGTCACCTTGCAGAATTCATTCTGCAAATGCTGCAGACGTCTGGGATCGATCAATTCTCGAAATGAAATTTCAGCCACTTTTTTGCTCCCCTGCTTCTCTTTTAAATATTCGGGGAATACGCCCTTCCTCGGCACCCGAACAAATATATTTTACCATGTGACGGGAAATTCATACAAGATATTATTTTACATTTTTTGCCATATTCGTTATATTGCTTGAAAAATTGCAAAGTTTTTGTCAATTATTGCAAATATTTTGAGATTCAAATGATTTCTTTTTCCAAAAAGAGGCGGTTGCAAGTCAGACTTACAATCGCCTCTTTCATTATAGCCTTATTTTCACAACTTATTTATCATCCACGCTGTAGTTCGGAGCTTCCTTGGTGATATGGATATCATGAGGATGGCTCTCCTTCAGGGATGCTGCAGAGATCTTCACGAATCTGCCGGTCTCCTTCAGAGTCTCGATATCCTGTGCACCACAGTAACCCATACCGGAGCGGAGACCGCCCAGCAGCTGGAATACGGTATCTTCCACGCTGCCCTTGTAAGCCACACGGCCTTCAACACCTTCGGGAACCAGTTTCTTCGCATTCTCCTGGAAGTAACGATCCTTACTGCCGTTCTCCATGGCTGCGATGGAACCCATGCCACGGTATACCTTGTATTTTCTACCCTGGAACAGCTCGTATTCTCCCGGGCTCTCCTCACATCCTGCGAACATGGAACCCATCATACATACGTTACCACCGGCTGCAATAGCCTTGGTGATATCTCCGGAATACTTAATACCACCATCAGCAATGATGGGAATACCATATTCCTTTGCCACGCTGTAGCAATCCATGATAGCGGATACCTGAGGAACACCGATACCTGCAACGACACGGGTGGTACAGATGGAACCGGGGCCGATACCTACCTTAACCGCATCTGCGCCGGCCTCGATCAGGGCACGGGTAGCATCACCGGTAGCCACGTTACCTGCGATTACCTGCAGATCGGGATATTTTTCCTTGATCATCTTCAGGCAGTTCAATACGTTCTGGGAATGACCATGTGCGGAATCCAGTACAATAACATCAACCTTGGCTGCTACCAGAGCTGCCACACGATCCAGTACGTTGGCGGTGATACCTACACCGGCGCCGCAGAGCAGTCTGCCCTGGGAATCCTTGGCTGCCAGAGGATATTTGATGGTCTTCTCAATATCTTTGATGGTGATCAGACCCTTTAAGTTGAAGTCCTTATCTACGATAGGCAGCTTCTCTTTTCTTGCCTTGGCCAGGATCTTCTTTGCCTCTTCCAGAGTGATACCTTCGGGAGCGGTGATCAGGCCTTCGCTGGTCATGGACTCTTTGATCTTCTTGGTGAAGTCGGTCTCGAACTTCAGATCACGGTTGGTGATGATGCCGACTAATTTTCTGCCCTCGGTGATAGGCACGCCGGAGATACGAAACTTAGCCATCAGAGCATCTGCATCTGCCAGAGTATGTTCAGGAGACAGAGAAAACGGATCGGTGATGACACCATTCTCGGAACGCTTTACCTTATCTACCTCTTCTGCCTGTGCCTCGATAGACATATTCTTGTGAATGATACCGATACCACCCTGTCTAGCCATGGCAATCGCCATACGATGTTCGGTAACAGTATCCATTCCTGCGCTCATCATAGGAATGTTCAGCCTGATCTTCTTTGTCAGCCATGTGGTCAAATCCGCCTGATTAGGGACTACCTGAGAGTAAGACGGTACGAGCAGTACGTCATCAAAGGTAATGCCTTCACCAATAATCTGTCCCATTTTCTTTCCTCCTGTGTTCATTTGATAAGATTTGTGAATGATATCTTGTTGTGTTATAAGTTGTGATTATATTACATATTCGTTGTACTTATAACATTTCCATGAGTTTAGCAGAGTTTCGTAGGACTGTCAACCGGATATCTTATATTTTTTATCATTTAGCAATCATATTACCGCGTTTATTTCTGTTTCTGCAATAAAGAAGGTCCGGCGTATCATGTACACCAGACCTATATTTTTGACTCGCCAGGCATTCAACTGCTTTGATGCTGTTCCCTGCACCGGACTGTTGCGAAATATTATTCGCTGAACACTTTGCGGGGTGCCATGTTTTTGAGCACCTTGACCAGCTCCTCATTAGGGCTTAAGAGGATCTTCTCGCCACCTTCATAGTACATAGCATAACGCCCGTCCGGCTGCAATACCTCGCCGATACTATAATCCTTTTCCTTCACCTGACGGTTTTTGAAGTTATCCAGATGATAGGAGTAAACCGGTGCAAATACCTCCATGCGGTCAAGGCTGTAAGTACCGACACGCTTTCTCTTGCTCTTAGCCATGATCTTGTCCACGGACAGTTCCTTGTCCAGATAGAGGTATTCATATTCCAGATCGGTATACATATTCAGGAAATAAGCTCCCACCCCCGCTGCCAGTGCCACCGGCAGGAAAATGATAAACACGAACATTACCAGACAGCTCAGTACTGTCAGTGCGATCAATAATACCTTTAAAATTTTTGCCCAGGTGGGCTGTTTTGCTTTTACCAGACATTCTACGTAAGAATCACTCATTTTTTGTTTCCTTTTCTCTTCGTTTATTTTATGCAGAGCCTATTCCCTCTTAAGGAAAGCCTTCTCTTCTGGGCCGGTTCTGAAATTGCCCGCGCCGTTCTTCCGTTTCTTTGGGAAATCTCTGTTTACGACTGTCCGGATTCTGTTTTCTCCTGACAATCGTTTTCTATTATGATATATCATCTTCACAAAACTTGCAAGGCATGCCCGGATTTTCCCGGCGATTTAATTGTTTTTTTAGATTCCCCTCACACTTCGTTCATTGACTTTCAGATAGCGAACCTTTATCATTAGTATATTATGAAGAAATTTACCCGGAATGTGGCGTTCTGCCATATTTCGGCAGCAGAAAGGCGGATCTCCCCATGGCAGTAATGGATGAATTCAAAGAAGAACGAGAGGCATTGAAAAACGGTACGCCAAGGCAGAAACTGGCGTATTTCTGGTATTATTACAAGTGGCATGTGATCATTGCCCTGGTGGTGATCATTATGATCATCAGTTTTGTAAAACAGCTTACAGACCGGAAGGATCCCTCTTTTTATGCCGTGATGCTGAATGCCAGCCTCTTAGATCAGATGACCTCGGAACAGCCGGATTTTGTTACGGATTTTGCAGAAAAAGAGGGCATTGATCTGAACACCAGTGATATCACTTTTGATACTTCCATCCGTATCGTGGAGGGCAGCATGGATGAGACTTCTATCACTTCTTCCCAGAAGCTGATGGTGTATGTGGCAGCCAATGAACTGGACTGTATGATCACAGATTTCACTTCTTTCCAGAAATATGCCAACAGCAGCATGTTTCATGATCTGCGGGATATTCTCACTGATGAGCAGATACAGGCACTGGAACCTTATTTCTATTATGTAGACAGAGAAGTGGTACTGGCCATCGAAGCAGCCAACGATGATATGAATACCGATTATACCCCAGACTATCCCGATCCCCTCCACCCGGAGGACATGCAGGATCCCGTACCGGTAGGCATCTGCCTCACAGACTGCAAGGATCTGACTGATACTTATTACTTCCGTGGTGACGGCATCGTCATGGGCATCTATGCCAATGCGGAACATGTGAAGACCGCGGTGGATCTGGCGGAGTATCTGTTGAATAAATAGAAAGTTAGCCTAGCTACGAGCCATGCAAAAATAGAACGGAATACCTCGGTGGGAGCTTGCTCACACAAGAGGTTATTTCGTTCTATTTTTATACTGTGCGTCCAACGGACACACTCGACAGCCGTCTATGAAATAAGATTGACAGCGTTCCTTGCTGACAATCTTATGAATAGGCATGGTTCGTAGCGGAGGG
>NZ_JBKVQF010000014.1:0-95458 GCF_046969025.1 Waltera sp.
ACCAGTGACACGAGGATTTTCAGTCCTCTGCTCTACCAACTGAGCTATCTGGGCCCGCGACTTAATCCTACTTGCAATCTTGTTTCATGACTGCTCTGCGTCATAACAATCGTAGTCTACACAAATTTCGTCCAAATGTCAAGTACCTTATCAAAAAAATTTTAAATTTTTGCAATTATTCCTCTATCTCCTACAAATGATACGGTTAAAACTCCTCTTTTTCCCCGTACCATTGCAGTAAAAGCTCCACCACCCGGTTGTAGCTGATCATGCCATCCGAAACACCATTCAATTTCAGTGAAGCATTGGTCAGGGTATCTGAAACACTGTCCACCGTCTCCGTATTCACCACAGCTTTTCCGTTGATTCTCTCCCATTGCTCTTCTGTGACAAAGATATTGTCCTCCTGCACCTGCTGTAATACCTGTAACGGATGTACCGCCTCTCTGGCCGCCGCATAGCTGTCCGGACCCGCCAGTCTCGTCTTATACAGATCGTTTGCCACATAATTCAGCACACTTAAGTAACCCGCATATTGAAAAGTACTGTCATCCGACTCTACGCAGGCCAGAAATGCAATAAAATTCGCCTCATCCTCATAGATATACCCCCGGATGTGAGCCAGCTCATGACACATGGTTGCCGGTTTTTCCATGATGTACATGACATCATTGTAATTTGCCTCCATGGAAAACGGGAAATAATAGCCACACATATACATCTGACACATGAAATCCGAGAAAAACATAGCCTTCGGCCGGGGATAATAACCATCCAGCTGATCATACCTTTTCCCCAGGCTTTGCATCACATCGATGGCTTTATCCTCCATATCCACCGCATTACCCCGGCTGTCCACACCACCCGAGTACACCACGGCACCACTGTCATCCCGTTCCATGACCTCACTGAGCTCATTACAGTGCCGGACGATATCATTGTAGATCCGAAGCAGTTCCTCCGTTCGTTCCTGTGTTGTCTGCTCCTGCGCTTCCTCTTCACCGAAATATTTCTCCGAAAATGTAGACCCATGATAGATCATGGTACAATTCAGCGTCATAATGGCAAATACGGCAAGCAACGTCCATGCAAAAAAAACAAAATATCCCTTCACTCCCCGGCAGTACTTTTCCGAATGTCTGCACGCCGGAATCAGCAAACTGCATCCCAGCACCACCGCAGCCAGCACCACCAGAATCCCTGCCACAATCATCCATTCGCCCACGGAAAAGGGAAACAACCCTGTAATCCTTCCGTAGGTATTGACCCAGATTGGGAAAATATAATCAATATAAGCATCGCTGAGGCTTCTGCTGCTCCAGGCAACGACCTGAAGCAGTAAAAGAACTGCAACGATGCTTAAATAAATTCGAAAACTTTTCTTATGGGATTTCTTATTCTCCATAGTACTCCTTAAGTGGCTTCCTCTTTTCCAACCTTGATCCTGGTCTTCTTCCAGATGCCACAGCGGTACAAAACATACAGGATCAACGCAGAAATGCCATTACTGATCACCACGGAATACCAGACACTGCGCACGCCCATATGCAGGACGCTCTCGCAGAACCACAGTGTCAGGAAACGGAATACCCACAATCTGGTCACATCGATGGCCATGGTCACCTCCGTATGGCCGGTTCCCTGGAACAAACCGGAGGTCGTATTGTATACGCCATTGGTAAAGCACCAGAATGCCATAACACTTAAAAAGTCCGCTGCCATGCCCACGACTTCCGCATCCTTAGAGAAGATCCTGACAATAGCCGTGGAGATCATATCTCTTGATAAAATCATACCACCTATGAACAAAAATACAACCGATATCCACATGGAAAAACGATACCCCTTCTCTGCACGGTCCGGCTGCTTCGCTCCCATGTTCTGCCCCACGATGGTGGCCGTTGCCGAGCCGATGGCATTGGAGGGCAGCGTGATCAGTCCATTCACTTTGTTGCCGATGCCATAAGCCGCCATGGCTTCCGTCCCGTAGACAAACACGTTTTTACTCATCAGCAGAAATCCCAGCTGCATGGTACTTCCGCCGATAGCGGTAGGCAGACCGATCTTAAGGATCATTCCCAGTTTTTCCTTCTGTAATCGCATGTACGCACGGTTCAGGCAGATATCATTTTCCTGTCTGCACAGAAGTCCGAAAGCCACCATGGCCGGAATCGCTTTCGCCAATAGCGTAGCCAGTGCTGCACCGGCAGTTCCCAGATCCAGGATGATCATGAAAAACGGATCCAGGAACAGATTCAGCGTAATACCTCCCAGATTAAGGAACATGGGGCGCACCGTATCTCCCTGTGCCTGATGTACTGCGGAAAAAATGTTGACCATATATAAAAAGGGCATATCCCAGATGACCACCCGCAGATAAACTCTTGCATAATATGCAGTTCCTCCGTCAGCTCCCAGCCAGTTGATGATAGCGGGTGTTCCCAGAAAACACAGTGTGGCACAGACCACGGCAAATCCCATGGCACAGGCAAATATCTGATTTGCCATGGATCTGGCATCCTCTTTTTCCCCGGCACCGATATACTGCGCAATGAGAACTGCACCGGCCACGGTGATACCGCTGCCGAAATTCGTAATGATATTCTGCATCGGTGTCACCAGATTGATCGCCGCCAGCTGCTCTGTTCCAATTTTTCCCAGCCAGTAAGTATCCGTCAGGTTATACATCGTCTGCAGGAAGCTGTTAATCACTACGGGAATTGCCAGAGACAGGATCGCTCTGATCAGATTTCCGTGCAATATCAGATCCGGATTATATTTTTTAGCCGTTTTCATTGCCATCACTCCTAAGTTGTTCTTAGATATATCTTTCTTAATCTAAATTGTATTATACGTTAATTTTTCAGTGGTTTCCACGGCATTTTTAGGGTTATATGTATTAAAACACTTTTTTATTATCTTTTTTATTTACATCATGGAAAGGCGCATCGCCAGACGGCAATGCAGATTCTTGTGCAGGCACAAATCAGTACTTGGCTCATCGTATACGCAAAAAATCCCTCCCACGGCATCTGCCTGCGGAAGGGATCTTATTCTTAATTCTGCGGTCAGGATCAGACTTATTTGATTACAAGGCTGCTCCAACCATCACTGGGGATCAGAGAGATATAGGTCTTACCGGTATTGATCTGGATCTCCTCACCGGTCTTCGCATCATAGTAATGTGTGATAGCATTCTCGGAAGACTTGGTCCAGGTAACTTCGATAGCCTTACCCTGAGTAATGTAGTAACCGGAGCGTCCGGAGTCGATGGCATTGTAGATCAGGTAGCCTTCACCCAGTTCTGCAAAAGTGGTATCCTGCAGAATAACGTTCTCGAAAGTGAGCTGTGCATTGCTGTCAGCATCCTTGTGTGCAGAACCATACTCATAGAAATCATAGGTTCCGGTCTCTTCGTTGTACTTCAGAGTAGAACCGTTGTGCTTGAAAGGAAGCTCAATGGTAGTAGCGCTGATAGCATCACTTCTATCATCAAAGGTAACTTCTCCGTCTGCAAATTTGAAGTGAGGTCCCTGATAGTAATCATTGTAAGTAGTGGTATACTTGGAATTTGCAAAACGCTGCTTCAGACCGTCATAGGTCTTGCCCTTCTGGCTGTTGGTATAGGTATCATAAGTAATATACTCGGTAAACTCGGTTGCCTTACCATTGCTGAAACGGGCGAATCCACCGCTGAAGTTAGCGGAATAATCTTTGGCTGCCCAGTCATTGATGAAGTAAGGGCCGCCATCATGACAGAGAACTGCGTTCCACTCTGCTGCCAACATAAAGTTGGTAGGACGCGCACTACGAATACTACCCAGCTGCTCGATCTTCTCCCAGTCCTTTACAACTACCATAAAACGGGTAATTCTGTCGTTCAGAGTACTGTTCATGATCTCATATACAACATCTGCATCTGCGGTGCCAAAATGAGGCAGTGCGGTTCTCTCGTTATCTACCATTACCGCGATGGGACGCTGATCCTTCAGATCCTCATCGATCCACTCGTTGGTAAGTTCGCTGCGATAAGAGTGCTCCGGTGCAACTTCATCTGCGGGAGACTCAGTTGCGGAAGGCTGCTCTACCTCTTTGGTATCGGTAGCAATAGGCTCTGCTTCTACGGTCTGGATCGGAGAAGAAATAGGCTCACTGTTTCCACAGCCGGTCAGAACGCCTACTGCAATTAAAATTGCTGCAAGTACTTTCTTTTTCATGAATGCTTCCTTTCATCTGTTTGTTCTATCCGGTCTCTCGACCGACACTCTAGAATACATTGTATCCCTAAAGTCCTATGTTTGTCCACCGAAAATTCTTAAGATTTTCTTGAGATTTTCTTTCATAAAAAATGACACCTGGCAATTATATGCTGGTGTCATTTTTGTTTTCTTTATTATTCCTTTACTGCTCCGATATTTACACCCTGTACAAAATATTTCTGGCAGAATGGATAAATGATCATAAACGGCAGGATTGCTACGATAACTGATGCATTTTTTACTGTATTTTCTGTAGCTCCTTCTATCGCTGACGGCAGATCACTTCCCATGATCAATGCACGCAGCTTCATCTGGAAGTTATACAGATTTGAATTCGTGATATACAGCTTATAATTGGTGTAATCGTTCCAATATCCTACCGCATACATAAGTCCGATAGATGCAAGTGCTGCTTTCGACAGCGGTAATACAATCTTGTACAAGATCCGGAAATGTGAACAGCCATCAATCTCTGCCGATTCCATCAGGCTCACAGGAATTCCTTCAAAGAAATTCTTCATCAACACCAGATTGTAGACATTTATGGCAGGCAGCAGAATTACCCCCCACAGATTATTTGTCAGATGGAAATCCTTCATAACCAGATAAGTCGGGATCATACCTCCATTAAATATCATTGTAAACAGCAGTACATTGGCAATAAATGCCCGCCCCGGCATCTTCCACTGGATCAATACATACGCTCCCAGCACAGAGATCAGCAGTCCCATGACCGTACCCATAACAGTAGTATAACAGGAGATTAGAAACGGTCTGAACATCGTCGGATTGGTAAAAATTGTTTTATACCCTGCGAACCCGAACTGCTCCGGAAACAGTTTCATGCCATAAGCCGTCTTCAGATCAAAAGAGTCCACCAGTACTTTATATACCGGGATGATCATCACCAGCGAAAATACTGTAAATATCACGATCAATACGATATCAAAAATTTTCACTTTCTTTTTCATCATACAATACCTCTTCCCCTCGTCTTATGGCTTACCCTGTTACATACCAGCACCAGAATACAGCTTATAATAGAGGAAAACATACCGACCGCTGTGGTATATCCATAGTCCGGTATTGCACCGGAGTTAAATGTCTGCGTATAAATATAAGTCTGCAATACATCTGATACTTTGATCACTGCATCATTCTGTAATACAAAAACTGACTCAAACAGATTCATAACCTTCGCCAGATTCAATACAAGTACCGTTACGATCGTATTGTTCAACGCAGGCAGGGTAATATAAATCATCTTCTGGAAACGGTTTGCCCCATCCATCGACGCTGCTTCATACAATTCCGGGCTGATTCCTGCCAGCGTTGCCATGAAAATAATCGTTCCCCAGCCGGTATCTTTCCAGACATTGATTATGTAATACGAAAATCTCCACCATTTCTGGTCTCCGAGGAAATAGATATTATCCGTGATCAAGTGTAATTTCATCAGAACATCATTGACCAATCCTGCGGATGTCGGAGACAGGATCATGGAAAATATGGATGCTGCCACTACCCAGGACATGAAATGCGGAATGTATACAATCGTCTGAAATACCTTTTTCAATTTTAAAAAAACTAATTCATTTAACAATACGGAAATGATCACCGCAGCACCGGTATTCAGAATCAGCTTTGTAATACTCAGCACCAACGTATTGCTGAACGCCTTCCAAAACCCCGGCATACTGAACATTTTTACAAAGTGCTTTATTCCTATGAAAATCGGATCATTGATTCCTTTATATGTAAAAAAGGCATAACGGATACCAAACATAGGAAGATAATAAAATATCAAAGCTGACACCAATACCGGTGTCGCCATCAGATAGACTCCCCGATATGCACGGGCGTGCTTGAACAGGGTTCCTCCAGGCGTCCTCTTAGGCAAAGTTTTTCCTTTTTCTTTCACATTCAACGTTTACCCTCCGTTCCGGCTGCTCTATCTCAGCTATTCAAAAATCCCATATATTCGTTGTACTTTGTCTCTTCTGTTTTATTCATATGTATGGTCAGTCCATCTTCCGAGAAATAGAGGCGGAAGCGGATGGACGCAACACTTTCTCCGATCAGCCAGCAAAGGATAAACAGCGTATGTTGATCTATCCAGGCTCCGGAAGAAGCACATTTCTCCTTATATATGGGGAACTCTCCCTCTTCCAGATGTCCGATTCCAAAAGGAATCTGACATTCTCTTCCCTCCATTTCATACGAGAGCACTCCTTTTTGATCCTCCTCGGAAAAAGTCACGCCACACCATGTAAATCCATACTTGTTTCGGAGCAGGGGATATTTTTTCCCATAATCTGCACAAGGTTTTCCTTCAAACACTGTACGCAGCACAGGCAACGTTGTTTTCTCCACATCGTTTTCCGGAAAACAATCCTTCAGTAGAACTTCTGTCACAGCATTTTGCATCAGCTGCTCGACTCCGACCATCCCCTGCGTATCTGCTGTCGTTACAACGACGAGATCCATTTCCGGAAATGCCAGCATCATCTGTCCGCCCATCCCCATCATTCCAAAAGTTCCCTCCATCGGAATTGGAATCATATATCCATACCAGCCATCAGCTCCATCCAACTGTGTTGCTGTTCTCGGCTCTGTCGCTCTCGCTACATAGGAACCTTTTTCCTGCTTTAACATCATACAGCCGGTACGTAGCAGATCCTCGGGAGTAGCCATCAGGCCACTCCCTCCCATAGAGGTTCCAAAGGGATCCTCTAAGATATAAGACTCCTCGCTGAAGCCAATCTGGCGCAGCAGCTTATCCTTCATATAATCCAGCATCTTCTTACCAGTCAGTTTTTCTACCAGTGCACAGAGTACATGGGAGGATGATGTATCATACATAAAGAGCGTTCCGGGTCTGTGGGTGGGTTCTGTCTGGAAAAAGCTCCTCACCCAGTTCTCCGTTGTGCTGGTCTTGTTATAAGTCGTCATATTGTGGCAGGTCTGCATTTTCAACATATTTTCAATCGTCATCTCTGCCAGCCAGGGATGTACTACTCCGGGAAGATATTCCGGGAAATAATCGCAGATATGATCCTGCAGAGAAATCTTCCCCTCCTGCTCCAGCAATCCGATTGCCAGAGAAGTAAAGCTCTTAGTCACAGAAAACATTCTCTGAAGTTTATTACGGCAATAGGGTGCATAATATTTTTCAAATATAAGCTTCCCATGCTGCGCTATCAGAACACTATGCAGCGGAACCCGTCTTTTTTCCAACACTTTTACAAACTCCTGCATCTGCCCGTCTGTCAGCTCTCTCATTTTATCTATCATAATGCAACCTCCTATACTGTTACCAGATTATTTATTCAGGGAATCTACGATTGCCTGAGACCATTCTGCTCCGCCTTCCTGTTCAAATCGTTTGTATCCCTCTTCCACAGAAACACCCTGTACTACACAGTCCGCAATAATAGAGTTCTTCAAACTGGTCAGATCGCCGTTATACTGGCTCATCATATCTGTTGTTACCGGCAGAGGTGCCGTCTTGTTATTGGCATTGAAGATTTCCATAGATTCCTCTGTATATTTCTTTACGGGCATCAGTTTTTCTGTCAACGGGCAGATATTGTCATTTCCTATAATACCGCCCCCATACTGTACTCCGGGCTGAGAACGCATCTCCAGCATATGGAATTCTCCATCCTGATATGTATTACCACATACTGTTTCTGCCTGTCTGGACCAATGAACGCCTTCTACTCCATAGCTCCACAAGGTTTCCATATCTCCATCATCAAAAATGCTTTCCAGGAAATATTTAAATACGCCTTCCGGATTCTTACACGAAGAAGTAATCGCATACACCGGTGCACATCTCTGCCAGTATTTTCCAAGCTCTGCGATAGGCGGCATAAATACCAGTTCGCCGTCCAGTCCATTTGCAATCAGTCCCTCCGACATCGTATCAGCCCATCCGCCTGCCCAGTAAGTAAATGCTCCGAACTCACCTTCCATAAATTTGGTACGGCAATTACTGGTCGCATTCGTCAGAGATTCCTTGTCGATATAACCCTTGTTGTAAGCATTCTGTAATCTCTTGATCGCTTCTTTCATGGAATCCTCGGTAAATCCATCTCTCCATACGCCATCTTCTCCCTGATAGAAGGAAGGATATGCGTCCTGATAGAATTCCGGCAGATAATTGGTATAAGGAGCTTCATTACCTACAAATCCCGCTGCGGACACACCAATGGTATTGCCATTAATGCCGTCTCCATCCGGATCACCGTTACTGAAGGCATCCAGCATTTCCAGGTACTCTTCATACGTTGTAGGAATATCCAGTCCACAATTATCCAGCCACTGTTTTCTAACGAAAGTCATGCAACCACCACCGCCGCTCAGTGCCAGTCCATACAGGTGTCCATCCAGCATATTCCCTTCTACGACACTCACATCCGTTTTGGGATTCTTCTTCAGCTCCGAATTGTTCCAGGCATCCGTCATATCCCAGAGAGCTCCTTCTCCTGCATATCCGGAATAATAGGAAGATCCAAGGATTACTACATCCGGCCAGTTCTCCGGTCCGCTGGCAAATGTCTGTCCCAGCACATCATAGTAAGCATTGTGATCCGGCTGAATAACTTCCAGTTCAATTCCTGTCAGTTCTTCCCATTTATTGACCCATTCTTCCTGACCATCTGCCAGCTGCGTAAATGTTCCGTCTACCATAATTGTAATCTTTTCCGGTTTCTCTACATCATCCGCAGTATTTCCTGCCTGTGCGCCGGTATCTGTCTTTCCTGTATCATTTCCCGTATTTTCCGCAGAGCTACCACACCCTGTAAATATCATGGAACATACGGTAACCGCAACCAGTGTAGCTGATAATAACTTTTTCTTTACCATAAATAACCTCCGTCCATATTCTGTTATTTTCTCTGTTGTTTCTTGTTTCTTAGTTTTGTTTTTTGCTGTTCAATTTGTTCATTATTGTCACTTCGGCGCCGGAAGTATCAATGTGCCTTCATTATATCTGTCATTATGCACAATTTAAAGTCACATATTTCAAGTTTTAGTGTATATATTTTATGTTATTAGGGGCTCATTTTTTATGTCAATGATACACATTTTATTTTATTACATTCCATTTCATTGCCTTTTTCACCTATTATGATACTATAATAATATCTCTCAGGAGGGTTTTTGTTATGAATTCCAGAAAAAATAAATACTTCATAAAATTGATAACATCCTACAGTCTGCTCTTGGTCATTGTGCTCATTCTGGGAATTGTTTTCCATTTTATTCTTTCGCATAATGCAAAGCAGGAACTATTGAATGAAAATATGCTTTCTCTTAAAAATGTATCCGAGCAATACAGCAACTGCTATGCGAATATTTATCTGATTTCCAAGCGAATGGCAAATAATTCCAGCCTTTCCCGCCTGGCGGAAGCCGATCAGGGGGAACGGGCGTTTTATTATAATGCCTATATTACCAAACAGGCTCTGGTAGATATGTATTCTGACTATTCACTCCAGCCAATTCAGACCTATTATATCCATCTGCGTCATACAGACTACATAATCAGCTATAATGATTTTGAGAATCTCTATTCCTTTTATAAAAACAATCAAATGCTGGATCCCTCAAAATATGAGGAATGGAAGGAGACTCTGGAATCCTCAGACAATTATAACCATTTTCTTTCTCTTGACCATTTTGCGACCGAATATACACCACACAGAAAAAACTATTGTTATGCTGTCTCTCTGCAGAATTATACCTTCAAAAATATCAATGCTGACATCATTTTTGAGCTGAATGCTGATTATATGCAGCAAATGGTGGATTCTGTCGATCTGATGAAGAATGGCTGTCTCATCATCCAGGATAGCAGCAGTGACACTATGCTTACTTTCAGTAACAATGAAGCGCTGTTAAAAAAAATAGATGTTTCTCTGCTTTCCTCGTTGGATTATTCCGAACGGGGATATTCCAGCACAGTATTTCATGGTGCTCCCGTCACAGTACTCTATACCTCCGCACAGACACCGAATCTGAACTATTATCTGATTGTTCCCACGTCCTACCTGAAAGCACCGGGAAACGGACTGCAGTTACTGTCTCTATTCGTTATCTTTCTCGGTGTCGTAGGAAGCTTTTTGATTATTGTTCTGTTGTCCAAGGCCAATTATAAACCCTATGAAGCAATGGAATATCGCCTGCGGGAAGTGAATTTCAACCACGAAGAGCTCATGCGGTTAAATGAGTCCCAAAAGATCACCCTCCGCAATTATTATTTTGATCAATTGATTCATGGTACGATTCTGAGTGAGGAAGAAGCTGCGTATGCCCAAAATTATCTTTCCATTTCCGCTAATGCCAATTCCTTTGCTATCTTATACTGTAATGTCTACCTGGATACTTTGGAGCTAAATAATGACCCTCAGGGAATGATCAACATCCTCTCCCCTGATTATGCGGATGTTATTTCCGATATCCTTTCCAGTTATTTTATACATTCCTATATCATGCAGGGTTCCCGAAATAGTGTTTATACTATTTTATTATATGACAGGGAAGAACTGGACAAGGTCGAAGATTTATTTTCACATGTTCATACTACACTATTGCAAGAATACAATATCTGGATTTATGGTGGATTAGGCTGTACAACCGACACCATCTCCTCCGTCTGGAAATCGTATCGCCAATCCAAAGAGGCTGTAAAACGTATCTCCAGCCCAGTGTACCTGTGTCTGTATCGTGAGATTTTGGAATTTCAGGATTCCTTCTTTTATCCTAATGAGGTTGCGGATCAGCTATATAATTTTGTAAAATCCGGTAACTTCAAACAGACAAAAACAATTTTTAATTTTATAAAGGACGAAAATTTTAAGAAACGAAAACTTAATTCCAGACAAGTGAAATGGCTTTTAGAAAATATAGAAATTACGTTATTGAAAGTAATCAGGGATAACGACATTTCCTATGATGACTCAAGCTTAGCCTGTCTGTCCGAAGATTCTACCCTGAAAAATTACGAGCAGATTGCTCTGGAATTATGTGAAAAAAACAAGCAACCGGAAAACGACAACCAGCTGATTGTGCGCATTCAGGCTTATATTGATGAGAATTATGGGGATCCATCCTTATGTTTAAGCAGAATATCGGACCTGTTCCACATCTCCGAGAGTTACTTTTCCTTCCTTTTCAAAAAAACAGTAGGGGTAAACTTCTCTACGTATCTGGAACAGGTCCGCATGACGCAGGCAAAACATCTGCTGGAAACAACGAATATTAAAATAACAGATTTATACGTGGCGGTCGGTTACAACAATCTGACCAGCTTCCGCCGTGCATTTAAGAAAAAATACGGTGTAGCACCCAATGCCCTTCGAGAATAACTACTTATTCTTTTTCGGTTGCTTTCTCGCGCAGCACTTCCTCAAACTGTTCGATGGGTACCGGTTTGGAATAGTAATATCCCTGCTGCCAGGTAGATCCAAATTTCTCGATATAGTCGCTGACTTCCTTATCCTCAATACCCTCAATACAGGTTTCGGTGTTTGTCCTCCTGGCATAATCCACGATAGACTGCACCATGGCCTGATTCTGAGGTTTTTGCTTAATATCACGGATGAAACTCATATCTACCTTCAGTTCGTCAAAAGGAAGCTCCAGCGCCAGACTTAAGGAACTGTTGCCTGTTCCGAAATCATCCAGTGCGATCTTGATCCCCTGGGAATGGAAAAATTCTACCTCTCCGCGCAGGAAATGAATATCCAGATCTCTGCATCGTTCTGTCAATTCGAGGCAAAGCTCCTCCGGCTTCGCACCGGTCTCTTTTAAAATATTCATGACAGCACTGCGGAACTCTCTGCGCTCCAGCTGTGCCGCCGCCACATTGACATTGACGAAAAAGCCTTCTGTCTCCTTGCGCAGCTTCTGTACATCCGTAAGTGCTGTCCGCAGAATCCAGTTCCCCAGATCAAAAATACAAGGATCCTGTTCCAGCCACTCCATGAACACACCGGGGGACACCATCCCGTAAGGCTCCAGTTCCCATCGGAGCAGCGCTTCCATTCCCCGGATCTTGCCGGTCTTCGTATCGGCAATCGGCTGATAGAACATCCGGAAGCCTTCAAAGTTATGCGTAGCACACTGATGGATCACACCGATCAGCTCAAACTGGTTCTCGTCACTGCCACAGACCTCATCATTAAAAATCACCAGCTCTCCATGATGCTCAAGCCGGGAATGGTTCAACGCATAAGTCAGACGGCTGCGGACCGCGTTCGTCTCCTTCATATAAGGTTCCATAAATATTGCGCCGGCAGATACCTTCAGAGGGATCTTTTTGCCTTCTACCTCTGTATTCTCAAAAGTTTCTACGATCTCATCGTATATCTGCTGCAGTTCCGCTTTGGATACCTTTTTAAAACTGATCACAAACTTCGCACCGGAAAGCCGGTATACATATCCTTTTCCCTTTAACAGGCGCAACAGCTCCTGTGCCGCACAATTCAGAATCTTATCCGAAAAAGCTGCACCGTACATAACATTGATATGACTGAACTGATCCAGTCCGATCTTCAGCAGAGTCCCCTGTCCGCTTTCCTCCAGGAATTCCCTGATCTCCCGGTCCAGCGCCGGTTCCGTATGCAATCCGGTGGTCGCATCCACCTCGTCGGAAATACCGTAGTTGTTATATCGTATTACGATCACAAAAGGCTTTCCATCCTTATCATTCAGCATTTTTGCCCTGGCGCTGATCCGGTTGTAGGTGCTTCCGTCACGCACCCGGTATTCCCAGGGCTCGTCCATGTTTTCCCCGGCAACTCTCTCACGGAATCCCCTCCGGAAATCCTCCAGATCATCCGGATGAATCGATCTCTTTGATTTTTCTTGTCCTCGGATAGTATAATTCTCCTGCATACCAAAATATTCCATCGCCTTCTCGGACCACCATGTCACGCCGTTCCGCAGATTGGTTATGGATATGTAGGATTTTTTCGCCAGGGAAGTAATGGCTTTTACAATATCCGGGAACAGGATATCCACTTCCTCCCAGAATTTCTGCTCGTCATATTTATTGATACTCATGTCTCCTCCCGGCACTTTCTTCTGTATGCCCACAGTCTCTGTATGCACCCTAATGTAAATGATGTCAGGGTCAAAAGCCCCCAACTTTGATGCCTACGGATTGCTCCGTGCTACGCACTCTCACTTCTCCGCTCCGCTTCGGTCCGTGCTAAACATGTGCCACTGGCACATAGCACCCTACCCTCTATTCGCATATCGGGGCGGGTCAAATAAATTGTAACATATCGAAATGATATTTACGATAGGATAATTAATATAAATTTTTTATGAAATAAAATATCTTATGATTGACTTCGAAAACTATCTGTAATACTATGCAATATAGCAATTATTTCAAATTTGAAATATTCATTTTTGTAAAAGGAGACTTCGAATGAATACTGATATCGAATTCGTACAAAAATTCAATCTGGCTTACAACGCCATGTGCAAGCCTCTGTGCCAACAGTTAAAGCTGCCACAGACAGCTTTTGATATTCTCATGTTCTTCGGCAACAATCCGGAATACCACACTGCCAGTGATGTCGTGGAGATCCGCCGGATCAAGGCGAATCTGGTGTCCGTCAATGTGGACAAGCTGGTGTGCGAGGGGTACCTGGAACGCAGAGAGGCTCCGGATGACCGTCGGAAGACTCTGCTGTTCTGCACGGAGAAAGCACATGATGTCATCGAAAAAGGCCGCATGATACAGAGCATTTTCAAAGATACTCTGCTAGATGGCACCGATGAGACAAGCAAAGAGATCTTTTTCCACATGCTTCATGTCATGGAGAGAAATATGGACAATATCCTGAAAGGAGATAAATAAATGCAGATTTTAATCACGATTCTTGTCACTTTTTTCGCCGGCATGGGAGCCGGCCTGGGCACCGGATTTGCCGGAATGAGCGCTGCTGCCGTCATCAGTCCCATGCTGATCACTTTCCTCGGCATGGATCCGTATCTGGCCGTCGGCATTGCGCTGTCCTCGGACGTTCTGGCCAGTGCCGTATCCGCTTATACCTATGCGAAAAATAAAAATATTGATGTCAAAAACGGCCTGATCATGATGGGAAGTGTGCTGGTATTCACCGTCGTAGGCAGCTACGTATCCAGCCTGGTGCCTTCCGCTACCATGGGGAATTTCTCCGTGTTCATGACTTTCCTGTTAGGTATCAAATTCATCGTCCGGCCCGTAATGACCACCAAAGAAGCCATGCAGGGCGTCTCCGCGAAAAAAAGAGCCATTCAGTCTCTGGTATGCGGTATGCTGATCGGCTTTATCTGCGGTTTCGTCGGTGCCGGCGGCGGCATGATGATGCTGTTGATCCTGACTTCTGTTCTGGGCTATGAGCTGAAAACTGCTGTGGGAACCAGCGTCTTTATTATGGCTTTTACCGCTCTGACCGGTGCAGTTTCCCATTTTGCCATTGGGGGCATGCCCGACTGGACCGTATGGAGCCTGTGCGTCATCTTTACCCTGATCTGGGCCCGGATTGCCGCACTGTTCGCCAACAAGGCCACACCCAGGACCCTGAACCGTGTCACCGGTGTGATCCTGGTGGTGCTGGGCATTGCAGTTATGTGTTTTCACCTGTTAGCCTAGCTGATTTCCTATACCGTGTGTATTTTCCGGCGGAGTGATCGTTGCATTGCTCCGCTGATTTTCTATGATCTTGCGGATTTCCGACAGATCCCTGGCAAAATAAATGCCTTCCTGTCTCTCCGGGGAGGACAATCCCATCTCCGTCATATGTGATAACAGTGCTTTCAGGCTGTCATAATAGCCGTTAAGGTTATAGAGAATGCAAGGTGCCTCCAGGTGCTTTAATGACACTTTGGACATCACTTCAGCGATCTCTTCCAGTGTTCCGGTTCCGCCGGGAAAAGCAATAAATACATCTCCCAGTTCGATCATTTTCGTCTTGCGTTCTGTCATGTCCTTTGTGACGATCAGCTCCGTAATGGCATCATACTGGTATTCCATATCAATGAAAAACTGCGGTTCCACGCCGGTCACCTCGCCGCCTGCCTGTAATACGCTCTCCGCGATCTCTCCCATAAGACCGGATTTGGATCCACCGTACACCAGGCGGTTACCGCTTTCACCGATCCAGGTTCCCAGCTCACGCACCGCTTTTCTAAGAGAAGGATCATTTCCTTCATTTGCTCCCAGATATACTGTAATGTTCATCGTATTTTCCTCCTGCTTCCAAGTATAAGGGCTTTCCTTTCTTTTGACAAGGCAGGAGCTACCGGCACAAATGTGAATGACGTATCGGTTGCGTTAATTCAGGCATAGTACACCTGCTGTCCGGATTCTTCTTTTACATAAGCAATAAATTCTTCCGCCACATGGGACAGGGTATGATTTTTATTCCAGATCAAAGCATAATCCGCATGGGCATTCGGATGCTCCACCGGCCGCACGCAGACGTCCTTGTCTCGGATCAGGGAGGAAATCGATGCCGGATAGATCGAGATGCCGACGCCGTGGAGGCTCAGTTCGTAGGCATTCATCATATGTGCGATCCTTCCCCGGATCACCGGAGCATGCCCTGTGCCATCGAACCATTTATCGATTTCACCTTTTCTGGATTCTCTGGAGGGAATCAACAGATCATAGGGCAACAACTCCGAGGGCTTCACCGGATCATTTTCCCAGGAATACAATGCATGTCCCTTGGGGATCACTGCCACCCAGGGTTCTTCATACACCGGCAGCACGTGGAATTCCTCTGTGTTATAAGGGGCCGTGATCATGGCAATCTCACACAATCCCTTCGTTACGCGGTTATTCACATCATCTGTGTTGCCGTTCCACAGATTGTACTGTACATGAGGATGTCTCTGCTGAAATCCAGCGATCCACTCCGCGAAAAGTCTGGGTCCGCAGCCCTCTACCGACGCAATGTATAATGTCCCCTGCAGTCCTTCCTTGCGTTCTCTGACATCCTCCTCCGACCGGTTCACCAGGTCCAGGATCTGATTCGCATACTGCAGGAACAGCTCTCCCTCTTCTGTCAGGGACACTTTATGGGGTGTGCGAAGGAACAATGTCGTCCCCAGCTCCGCCTCCAGATCCTGGATCTGACGGCTCAGGGGCGGCTGCGCGATCGCCAGCTGCTCCGCGGCTTTCGTGAAGCTTTTCTCCTCCGCCACTGCCTTGAAATACCGGATATGCCGCAATTCCATCTTTCCAGCATCCTCCTTCCATGCTTTTTCCAAAAACCAGCTTAATCTTTCTATTTTGTAACATGTTGTATTTTCTTTTATTATACCTTTTAGGTATTATTATACTTCTATTATATGTATTTCACATTATAAGCGCAATATGGTAAATTATAATCATCAAAAGGAAGTCAGGCCTGACCCCTTAAGCGTAACAACAAAGTCAACAGTTCATTTGTCTTGGAAAGGTTAAGGGTGAATATTATGAAGAAGATCATGGAAAAGGTTAACGAGTTTTTTGACGAGTATTACAAGAGCTTCGCTGAAAAATTCTGATAGAAGTGTGTTTTTCACGCTCATATACACAGAAAAAGCAGCAGATCTGGCGGGATCTGCTGTTTTTTTGTTCAGGTATGAAAATAATATCCGTCTCCATCACTCCCGTCATCCCATTCCTCATTGTCGTCAGATCCTATATATTCTCCGCAATTAGGGCAGTCCCCTTCATAGATTGGGTTCACAAATTCTCCACAATGTGGACAAAATACATCAATAAATGGATTATTCATTTTTCTTATCCCCTTTTCAAGATTTTATCCGCATCCAGCCCATAGGCTTCGATGCACTTTCTCAAATACGCCGGATTCGCCTGTTCGGTCTTATACCTCTCGTACTTATGCTTCTCGTAATACTCCCGCTCGAATTTCTCAGGCGGTGTTCCGTAGCGTTTATTATATCCCTTATACTTTGCTATGGTATTTGGCGGATTCAGGATCTCTATTTTCCTGTCATGGACATATATCCCCACGGCAACCTCTTTGCAGAATTCCTCCTCCGATACCGTTTCGTCACCCCAGGGTCCTTCGTTCCACCCCGTAACCGCAATGATCAGATTCAGATAAGGAAATGCATAGAGCAGTTTATACCATTCTTCGATAAATTCCCTGACCGTGGGGTATTTTTGCGTAGTCGCATTCGCCCCAATCGTTCCATCCGCACGGATCCAGCCATATCCCGTGGGATAATGATTCTTCTGAATGAGACAGTTCTCAAAATTCACACATCCGATATAATCTTCATGGCTGCGAACAGCACTCACGTAAAAATTTAAAAATCTGTCCGTCCTTCGGATAATATCAAATGCCTGCTCTGCCGTTACGGGTACTCCTCTCATCCGGTAATAGGGCCTGCGGACATTTCGAACGGGATTGACTGACTCATCCCCGGCAATAGCGATCTCAATTTCCGAATGCTTTTCATAAACTTCTTTCGGTATCAGCCAGACAATAGCATCGTCTGCTTTATTGCTGATTTCTATGGCTCCGGAAATAATTTTTTCATACTCCCATTCCTTCGTCTCCATATAGGTATTCCCGTATTCATCCGTATATATCGCCACTTCACAATTCTTTTTCAGATAATCAAATATTGTCATTTTCCCTTTTCGCCTCTGACATAATCGCGCATAAAAATGCATATTGCAGATTTTTCTGTGGCAATCTCCGCCTGCAGATCATCGGTATTCCTTTAGTGATCTATCATTGCCAGCAATTTGTCGATTTCCTCCTGGGTAAGTCTTTCATCCGTCTTTGTCATCACAACTTTGCGCCTTGTGGATACATAGTCTTCATAGTCTCCGTATACAATGTCAAAATCGGAGTATCTCTTTTTGTATGCTTTGATCTCCGACAGATTATCATAGGCATCCAGCAAGGTCGGGTACACTTTTAAAACCGTTGCTGTCTCGATCAGGTTGTCGATACCTTTTTTCGTATAGGCCACCGCGATATACTGTTGCGGATACTTGTCTATCATTTCACGTAACTGCATCTGTTTCTTCATCCTTTCCTAATGGTCTGTGATTCATGTTGCACTGCCATCATAGCACATATTTTTTTCAGATCTTTCATCAAATCTAGGGTTGCAAAAAATCGAGCCGGTTCCCCTGCTCGATTTTTCTTTCAAAGCTTTTTATTTTATAATTTCCTGCAGACTTCTCGGTTCATAGTCCATCCACGGCTTCATACAGCCCACATTATATGCCTGTACGTGACTGTCACCGGTATGTCGGCATTCGTTGTCTTTCATTCCTTCCAGACATTTCTGAAAATACATATCTTCCGGGCTGTTGTGGGTATGCCCGTAGAGTAGAATCGTGCCGCGGCTCATATGCTTCCAGCTGAAAATAGGGTAATGGCACAGCACCAGTTCATAACTCTTACCGCCTACAGAATCCCGGATCTCCCTATAATCGCAGACTTCCTGGAACAACTGCCGGTATCTAAGATCGGACACATCATCATGATTGCCCCGGATCAGGACCTTTTTTCCCTTCAGGATTGCCACCAGAGCGATCAGATCCTCGTTCTTACCGCGCATGCTCATATCACCCAGAATGTATACGGTATCTCCGTTAGTTACTTTGCTGTTCCATTTTCTTACGATCTCTGCGTGCATTTCCTCCAGATTCCGGAACGGGCGTCCATCGAATCCTATGGATGCTTCATGAAATAGATGCAGATCACTGATATAATAATTCATACTGTTGTCTCCCATTCCACATTCGCCACAGATCCCTAATATCAATTTCATTTATTGTCCAACCATCATCTGGCGTCCATGATGCAATATTATTAATTGGCTCTGTTTTACTTTTACAGCTTACTAAGCTCAAACATAAAATTGCAATAACGAATATCAGTTTTTGTTTATATCTATTCTTCATAACTTAGCAGTACAGCCTCCTTTTATTGGGAATATCGTTAATATTCCTTTTTCCGTTGCATGCTTTTCCCAGTCATTTTCCGTCAATATCTCTAGCGGTAGTAATCTCTGTGGACCGTTCTCATCCTCTTCATATCCCCATGAGTATCCGCCCAGGAATTTCAGTTTATTGCCATTCATTCGAGAGGGCAGATCTACTAGATAGGTATAAGCTGTCCATTTCAAGTGTCTACACCCAGCCAAATTACAACAGGGAGCATCAAATATTTCTGCCGGATAACCATACGCAAAATATGGATTCCCTTTTCCCAGATTTTCATCACTGACATCTATGGAAAGCTCTCTGTTTTCCCCATAATTTTCAATTCTTTCCACGAATTGAATAAATCCACAGGATCTCCGATAACCGGTCGCATTCATGTGTTCAAAGTAACCATGCATTACCGGATAACCTATGCAACATATTTTGTCTATCGGAAATCCCTGAAGGGCATCATAGCCAATTTCCCTGGGATCTGTACCTTGCGTGTATTCTACGGTGAGATTTTCTTCTATTCCATGAAGTGTAAAAGGAATTGTTATTCTGCTTTCCAAAGAATTATCCCCTCCTTCTGTATATTCTGATAAAACGGCAAAACATTTCGCCATTTCTCCATGTTTTCTTCCTGAATATCAATGATAGAAAATACTCTGTCATATCGAAGATCTAATTCCGCTGACCAATGAATGAACTGTTCCTTTGTTGCATCATCCATTTCATTTTTTATGATAATTACAATATCAATATCACTCTCATCCGTATTATCATTTCTGGCGACAGATCCGTACAATATGATTGCCAAAATACTATCCGAAAAAAGATCTACTACCCCTTGGGGCAAATCCTCTTTCATTGTATTTGTCAGCATACTGTCACCCCTTCGTCTTGAGAATATATTACTGTTATTTGTATACAATTATATTCCTTCTTTTTATCATTCACAATAAAAAATAAGAGAAACACGGCATTTCTACCGTGTTCCTCTCACTAATTAAGTATGCTGGTGGCCGGACTTGAACCGGCACGGAGTTGCCCCCGAGGGATTTTAAGTCCCTTGCGTCTGCCTATTCCGCCACACCAGCGGACGCATCACACATTTATATAAATGTGCGAATGGATGGAGGTGGATTCGAACCACCGAAGCAAATTGCAGCAGATTTACAGTCTGTCCCCTTTGGCCACTCGGGAATCCATCCATGTCAGGCAAGAGTGCCTTAACAATGTGAAATTGTAGCATATGTTCACACAAATTGCAAGATGTTTTTATTATTTTAGTGTAAAAGTTCAGCCATAGGATGACAGAAGCGACGATTGGGTGCTCGCACACAAAGCGTCAATTCTGTCATCCTATGAGCAGAGCGCCAATCTATGAGCAAAAGTAGTCACGAAGTGACGAAAAAGCGTGCTAACGCAACTTTGCGAATGACGCAGGCTGAACTGCTTCAATATAATATAAATAGAAAGGATACTGCGACAGTTGCATCAGTCCGTAATCGGTTACCTGATATCCATCCTGCTGCAATCCGGCGATGGCATCTGCGCCAAGTTCGGTCGGTGTAAAATACCAGAACCTGTCGGAATCCGCCTGGTTGTAATCTCCGTTCACGATTTCATTATCCGGATAGTAATAATACAGCACGGTCCAACCCAGATGTTTTACACCATTCGTGACCATATTTACATCCTCATCGGGGGTACCGATCAGATCCAGTGTCTTTTCGGTCTCCACCTTCTGCTGTTCATAGCTGTCATAGCATTCCCGATAGTTCTGAATTCCCAGGCCGAATAATACTACCAGCAATACCGCCAGCACAATTCTGCTTACAGCCTCCAGGCCCTTCCAGGACTTCTTCTCCAGCTCTGCAGCCAGTTCCAGCACACGGCTGCTGCCCACCGCCAGCATGACGATTGCCACCGCGCTTAACGGATACAGATATCTCTGTGCCAGCATCGGTGCCATAACAACACTTAACAAATAAGCAAATGCCAAAGTTCCAAGGATTGTGCAGGCTCCCACTGCCATGGCATATGTCTTGTCAGACCAGTTTCTCACAGAAGGCTTCTGCATATGTACTCCGTCTTTTTCCACAGAGAATACAGAAGAATCCACTGCCAGGGTCACCACCAGAAACAGAATCACCAGCGGGAATACGATACCATTCATCCCTCTGCCGCCCATAACGATCTCCAGACTCTGGTCCAGTCCCAGGATCTCTGTCATCCACCAGCCTCTGCTGACATTTTTCAAGCCGGCATAGAAGAAATATAGCCAGGGTGCATAACCTATGAAAAATGCTACGATGGCCAGAACACCCTTTATCCATGTTTTCCCACGGTATTTGATCCATACGGCCACTCCGGTGAAAAACATCATAATGCCTACAGCCACCAGTGCATAATAGTGAGAATACGCTGCTGCCAGTGCCCACAGCACCATGCCTGCCCAGGTCTTCCTGCTGCCGTCAGCAATGACTCTGTAGGAACAATAGAAGCAACCCATTACACACAGGAAAGCCAGCGCATACATGCGGACTTCCAGATTGTACTCCAGACACGCCTGTCCCAGACCGGAGATCATCACAAAAAATGTTGCCGCAAGCATTCCGAAATGTTTCCGCACAACGGTCAGTGCCAGTACGATCCCGATCACGAAGGGCACCAGAGAGGCCAGGTGGAATACCGGTACCTTATATCCGAACAGGGTCCCGAATAATTTCAGCCAGTAATAATACAGTGGCGGATGATTGTCCCAGTAATACAATACCTGCAAAATGCCATCCACATCCTTGTGGGCCGTATTCGCAGAAAACGCCTCATCCCCCCACAGTACGCGGTCGGACATCATGCTGAAATTCAGACACACCACCAGCACTGTCAATGCCAGTACTGCCACCGGTCCTATGTATTTGCGAAATACGCTCCACGCCTTGCTATCGGTAATCTTACTCAGGACGCTCCGGATCTTCTCATGCTTTCCGGCTTTCGCTTCTTCCACGAACAATTCCGCAATGGCATAGACCAGCATCATGCTGATCTCCAGACATAGAACTTTCACTGCATATTCTCTGGATTCCAACAGCTTTCTCAAGATCGTATTGCCGTCATTGCCGGTCAGCGACAACAGGATCCAGGGAATGACCAACATACAGAGCAGGCAGGTGAGATAACGAAGGACATATTCTCCCTTCCCGATCGTGACAGACTGTCCGCTTTTTTTGTTATTTTTTAAAATAGATTGCCGCCAGATCCCAATGGATACCAGCGGCAACAGCAGGGTAATAATGATGGTGAACATCGAATATCCTCTCTGTCTTTTGTATTTGTAACTATTCAGAGCCATGTAAATAGTATCAAATGAGCGTCGAATCCTTGCATTCGTAAGAGCATTTGATACTATTTATAGGGCGAAGTAACCACCATGAGCAAAAAGGAAGCCTCGCAGAGGCGGTTTTGCGAATGGTGTTCTGAATAGTTACATATATTTATTCTTCTACATATTTCAGTATCGTTGCCGAGGTCTGTGGCATCTCGATCAGAACCTTGCCTGCCCTGATCTCATACTCCGCACCTTCCATGCAATACCCGTCATCCCTGGACTGCAGGATCACTTTCATCTTACCTGTCTTAGGGGTTCCGATCTCCCACACATGAATCTCTTTGGTGATGGGATGATAATTATTGTTGATCAGGATCGCACACTGTCCCTTGCGGTTAAAACGTCCGTAAGAAATAAAGTTGTAGTCATTTTCCAACATTTTCAAGGAGCCGATCCGCAGCTCCTCGTTCTCCCGGCGCAGACGGATAATGTCCTTATGAAATGCCAGCAGCACCTGATCCTCATGTCCCCAGGGATACGTTCTGCGGTTGTCAGGATCTGTGAAACCACAGACACCGGCCTCATCTCCGTAATAGATTGTAGGAGCACCCGTCCATGTCATCTGGATCACAACGCCTTCCCGGAAGACTGCCTTATTGATACCCTGTTCCGCAGCCTGCGGTCCCAGTGTATTGGTACGTCCCACCTTATGATTCGTTCTCGTCAGAAAACGGGAATGATCATGGTTGGACAGTTCATTCATAGCCACCTGCCAGCTGGGCATGGAGAAACTGGAGGTATGATGCCGCATGGCTCCCCAGAAGCTCTCTGCATTGCCGAGCAGATCCTCTCTGTAGTCATCGCTGTGCTTCTCCATACCGGTGAGGAACCAGGTCACGGGCTCCATGAACGCATCGTAGTTCATGACAGTATCCCATTCGTTGCCCTGCAGCCAGTCTCTGGTATTGCCGTAGTGCTCTGCCAGAATAATAGCCTCCGGATTGGCCTCTTTTACCGCTTTCCGGAATTCCTGCCAGAAATGATGATTGAACTCCTGGCTGTGGCCTAAGTCTGCCGCCACATCCAGTCTCCAGCCATCCACATTGTAGGGCGGAGATACCCATTTTTTCGCTACATGAAGGACATAGTCCATCAGTTCCTGGGATCCCTCGTAGTTCAGCTTCGGCAGTGTGTCATGTCCCCACCATCCGTCATAGGAATTGTTATAGGGCCATGCTGCCTGATTGTGGAAATCAAAGTAATTCCGATAAGGGCTGTCAGCACTGACATAGGCACCCTTGTCATATCCTTCCGCATTCTCATAGATGCGCTCTCTGTCCATCCATTTATTAAAGGAACCACAGTGATTGAACACGCCATCCAGAATGACTCTCATGTCTCTGCGGTGTGCCTCTGCCACCACCTGAGCAAACAGCTCGTTGCTGGCTTCCAGATTCGCCTTGTTAGTCACACGGTCGATGTAACGGGAAGCAAAACGGTTCTCCCGCTGTCCGTCGGGAAGCAGATCCCCTTCATCACTGACAATCTTTCCAATATGGGGATCAATATAATCATAATCCTGAATATCGTATTTGTGGTTGGAAGGGGAGACAAACAGAGGATTAAAATAAATCACCTCAACTCCCAGATCCTGCAGGTAGTCCATCTTGTCCAGCACACCCTGCAGGTCTCCGCCGTAGAACTCACGGACATCCATCTGTGCGGGATAACGTCCCCAGTCCTCTACGCGGTGTACCGGCTCCCCGATATAGCAATATTCATTGGTCAGCACATCATTGGAAGGATCGCCATTGCAGAAACGATCGGTATAGATCTGGTACATTACCGCACCTTTTGCCCAGTCGGGAGTATGGAAGCCGGGAATGATGATAAAATCATAATACTCGTTGACCTCCTGCACCAATCCTCTCATATCGAAGATACCTGTGATCCTGCCGGTCTGTACCTCAAAGTAGTAGGATACCTTCTGATCATCCAGACGCATCACATAAGCATAGTAATCAAAATCATTATTGCTCTCCACTCGTACCATGAGATGCTTCTGTCCACCGCTTACGAGGAATATCCTGTCCACGTTGTTCCTTGCGGTACGGAAACGGATCGTCACCTCGGAATATGGTTCCGGCTCTTCCGGGATCACATACTCCGCACTTGTATCCGTAAAAAGAGCTCTTCTGTTAAATACGGGTCTCATGGCAGCAATATACTGCTGATTATATTCTGTTCGACGTAATCGCTCCAGATCCATAGTATCTATCCTTTCTGAGACTAATGTCTTACTATCTATATTATGACACTGCTTCTGCCAAAGTGCTTTGTTGTCTTGTGCGCTCCGGCAGTATGACATGTCCCAAGCTCAAAAGCTCTATTTATTATACCCTTTTTCCTTACATCTGACAACTGCCCGCCTCTTTATTCAGCGATTTTTAGACAGTAAAAAGGACAGTCTTGGGAGGACTGCCCTTTTTAGAGAAGGTATTTCTTTCTTATGGGGTATAGCAAAAAACTATATAATGTATTGGGGGGGTTACGAGTATTATAATAGCATGCACTCCTATTTTTGACTATTCTCAAAATTCACAAATATCACAAAAGTGAATATTCATTTTTGTATATTTTTCACAAAATCGGTTTGTACAATACTACCAATTCCACGAAACTCCCGCGAAAACCTTTTCCTATACGAAAAGACCCTCGAATTCTTCTCTGGTGATCTTCTCCTTCTCCAACAGCAGCTGTGCACAGCTATGCAGCACATCCTCATGCTGTAAGATAATATCCTTGGCTTTGGTATAGCAGTCATCTATGATGTGCTTGACTTCCTTATCGATCTCACCGGAAATCTCCTCACTGTGCGCCTTGGCATGTGCCAGATCCTTACCGATGAAGACTTCATCATCGTCATCGTCATAGCAGATGACACCGATATTATCAGACATTCCGTAACGGGTTACCATACGGCGGGCTGTCTTGGTGGCTTTCTTAATATCACTGGATGCTCCGGTGGTAATATCTCCGAAGATGATCTCCTCTGCGATACGTCCGCCCAAAGATACCATGATATCCTGGAGCATACGGCTCTTGGTGGCGAACATCTCATCCTTTTCCGGCAGAGGCATGGTGTAACCGGCGGCTCCCACTCCGGTCGGGATAATGGATACGGTATAGACCGGTCCCACATCCGGAAGTACATGGAACAGGATCGCATGGCCTGCTTCGTGGTATGCAGTGATCTTCTTCTCCTTGTCGGAAATGATACGGCTCTTCTTCTCCGCACCGATTCCCACTTTGATAAAGGCTCTCTTGATATCCTTCTGTGCGATAAAGGAGCGGTTCTCCTTCGCCGCGATAATGGCTGCTTCGTTCAGCAGGTTCTCCAGATCCGCTCCGGTGAAGCCTGCAGTAGTCTGAGCGATCTGCTGCAGATTCACATCATCCCCCAGAGGTTTGTTCTTCGCATGTACTTTCAAAATCTCTTCTCTGCCACCGATATCCGGGGTTCCCACCGCTACCTTACGGTCGAAACGACCGGGACGCAGGATTGCAGGATCCAGAATATCCACACGGTTGGTGGCCGCCATAACGATAATGCCCTCATTGACGCCGAAACCGTCCATTTCTACCAGTAACTGGTTCAGGGTCTGCTCTCTCTCATCGTGTCCTCCGCCCATACCGGTACCACGCCGTCTTGCCACGGCATCGATCTCATCGATAAATACGATACAAGGTGCATTATGCTTTGCTTCTTCAAACAGGTCACGCACACGGGAAGCGCCCACACCAACGAACATTTCCACGAAATCGGATCCGGAAATGCTGAAGAACGGTACTCCGGCTTCTCCGGCCACTGCCTTGGCCAACAGGGTCTTACCGGTTCCGGGAGGGCCCTCCAACAGGACACCCTTGGGGATTCTGGCTCCGACACCGGTGTATTTTCCCGGCTCCTTCAGGAAATCAACGATCTCCTCCAGTTCTTCCTTTTCCTCTTTCAGACCGGCTACCTGAGCGAATGTGACACTCTTGTCACCCAGTGTCATCTTGGCGCGGCTTTTGCCGAAGTTCATCATCTTGCCGTTACCGCCGCCTGCTTGTTGGGCATTCATCATCATGAACAGGAAAATTCCCACCGCCAGCACGACCAGCATCGGCAGCATATAGGTCAGGAACCAGTTCTCCCTTTCAATGTCATTGACCACCGGATCAAACCCATACTCACGTACCAGGGTCTCCAGTTCTGTAATGTCCGTTGCGTACAGCTTATGAGATGCACCGTTCTTCATCTGGATCTCCAGATATCCGGTAGGTGCTTCTCCGTTGGGCTGCACCACGACTTCCGATACATTGCCGGCATCCAGATCCGCAATGAACTCCGCCTTGGTGTATTCATCTGTACGGTTGTTCAACAGGTTGAGGCCGAAGATCACCAGAAGCAGAAGTATGATAAATATAAAATATGAATTGATTGTTTTGCCGTTTTGTTTCAACTTCACGGGCCTCCTACATCTTTGTATCGCTTAATCGAATTCTACCACACCGATGTAAGGCAGATTACGATATCTCTGATCATAATCCAGACCATAGCCCACTACAAACTCATCGGGAATATTAAATCCGGTATAATCCACATGGACATCGATCACTCTTCTCTCGGGTTTGTCCAACAGGGTGCACAGACGTAAAGAAGCCGGACCTCTGTCCTTCAGCATCTCCAGCAGATAGCTCAGGGTTCTTCCGCTGTCCACGATATCCTCTACTACAATAACTTCCTTATCTTTCAGAGATTCGTCCAGATCCTTCACGATCTTGACTACACCGCTGGACTTGGTATCGCTACCATAGCTGGATACGGACATAAAGTCCAGAGATACGGGAACAGTGATACGCTTTGCCAGTTCACACATGAAAAAGCTGCCACCCTTCAGTACACATACAAGGTGTACCTGCTTACCCGCATAATCCTTGCTGATCTGCTCACCGATCTCCTGGATTCTCTTATCTACTTCCTCTTCTGTCAACAGTACTCTGATATGCTCTGCCATTTTCTTTTGTCTTTTCGCTTTTAAGCGAACTCCTTTCTTATTAATTGTACCTTTAAAATACGTTTTGTATTCTCCGTTACTTTATAATATTCGCTGATACGGTATCCCACGACCCACAGTACATGCTCTCCCTCTGCCAGGATCGGCAGTCTGTCGCGTTCCGCCTGTGGGATCTTTTGATCGACCAGATAACTTTTCAGCGATTTATGGATCATCCCGCCTCTGCCGTCAACAATGGTCAGATAGTCACCCGGCTTTCTTGTCCGTATCACCGGACATTTTTTTATTTTATCATAATCAAACCATTTCGTATACTGATTTGTGGGAACTTCTTGGTTTTTTTCATGGGCAGCGGCCAGGTCACACACACAGTATTCCACCGTTCCCACTTCACATTCCACTGTCCCTGTCTGTCCGGGAGAAAGCTGCAGAGTTGGTTGATATTTCTCAGCCACTTCCGTCTTCTCCAAAAACTCCCTGTCTGTCCTCTCTACTGTCAGCAGGACTTCCTCATATTGCCGTCTACCCCGGATGCCGAACGGAAGACAGATCTGCCGGTTGCCTTCCCTGGTAAACAAGGTCAGCAGCTCCTGAATATGCTGGTAAGTGATGTCTTTCTGCCCGGGAGACAATTGCTTCACTTGTTCATACAAGAGGCGCTTACGGATCACAGGATGCAACGACAGAAAAGACTCCACAGCAATACAGATCACCGCGTTCCGGCTGTCCCCCGTCTCTGCGGACTCTCCGTCACCGTCCGTTGCCCGGATACATCGGCCAGCTGCTTCTTTTGTCTGCAGTTCCAGATAGTCCTCCGTCTCCGCCAGCAGCTCCGCCGTCTGATTCATATGTGCTACACAGCCCTTTACAATATTCTGCTCCGCATAAGGCAAAATATGATGCCGAATACGATTTCTGGTGTAGTCATCCTCCTCATTGGTGGCATCCTTGCAATAGACAATTCCTCGCTGTTGTAAAAACTTCTCGATCTCCCACCGTTCCAGACATAGGAGCGGTCGTATAATCCGATCTCTCACAGGCAAAATGCTGGCCAGTCCCCGGATTCCACTGCCCCGGAACAAATGGAACAGCTGGGTCTCGCTGCGGTCATTGCTGTTGTGGGCCACTGCGATCTTCGTGGCTCCCCACTCCTTTGCCGCCTTTTCAAATGCCTCATATCTCGTTCTGCGCCCGGCTTCTTCCTCAGAGATTTTCTCCATGCGGGCTCTGTTCCTTACCTCTGCCCTGGTCAGGAAAAAAGGGATTCTTCTCTCCTCGCAGAGCTGCTCCACATACCGGGCATCTTCTCCGGCCTCCGCACGAATGCCGTGATCCACATGCACTACGGCAATGTCTGTAGGTACTTCCTTCTGCCATTCCAGCAACAAAAATAAGAGGCAAACCGAGTCTGCCCCTCCAGAAACACCGGCTACCACACGGTCGCCGGCCTGCAGCATGTGATGCTCTCTGATATATGCAAATACTTTTTCTCGCGTATCCATCCATGTATTCATGTTTTTACTCTATCCTAATTATGGGGAAAAATCAAGGCGGCATCACGTGTTTTCCCACAGGCAGAGCACAAATACCGTCATATCGTCCCGAATCCGTCCTTCTGAGGCACAGATGGCATAGGACAATATTTTCTCTGCGATCTCCTGCGGGTTCTGTTCCTGCAACCCTTCCAGCACCTGTGCCATGCGCTCTTCCCCGTCTTCCATCATATCCAGAACCCCGTCCGTCATCATGACCAGCAGATCTCCCGGCCGGATCTGACACATCTGTCGTTCTATCTGCACTTTTTGAAAAATACCTAACGGCAGGCTTTCGCCGCCGACACAGAGAACCCTTCCGGAGGTCTTCCAGAACGTGGCAACACCGCCCACCTTGCAGATCTCACATTCGCCGGTATACAGATCCAGGCTGCAAAGGTCTATCGTAGGATGATCGTCCTCTTCATTTTGCGCATACAACGCAGAATTCAGGAGATTCACAGATGCCTCGGTCCCGAAGCCCGCCTCCAGCATTTTTTCCATGAGATCCATGACTCTGCCGCTGCCCCGGCTGGCATCCTCCCCGGAGCCTGTCCCATCAGACAACAGCAGGATCAGCTTCCCTTTTTCCGATTCCATGGTGGCATACTGATCCCCCGAGACTTTCTCCCCTTCTTTTACCGCCCGGCTCACCCCCGTCAGTGCTATGTATTTCGGTTCCTCTGTGAACAGAAAACAATGCGGCTCCTGCTCCACGAGATAAGGGCTTCCTGAAGAGACCTGCAGCTTTTTTCCCAATAATACCGTCAGCATGTCCGCCACCTGTGCCGCCTTATAGTGCCTTTTTTCGGTGGACAGTGTCATACTGATCCCTGCTTCTGTCCCGGAGCTGCTGCCGTCCTTCTCCACATAGCAGAGGTCTCTGGCGATGATCCCTTCACTCTTGAGCGCCTGTACCAGGCTTTTCCTCTTTTTCTCTTCCAGCGGACAATACCCCAGTTCCTCTCCTGCTACCCGTTCCATGATCCGGGCCACTTCCTGCAGATGGTCTCCCATGATCTGTCTGCTCTGCCACAGCATACATTTTTCCAGAATATTCTGCCTGTCCTCTCCTGTAATCTGTATCTCCTGCCGAAAGCTCTTCCCCAGTTCCTCAAAACTCTCCGCATATCCCATCAGTTTCTGTCTGCACAGCAGTGAGATCTGTGCACACTGTTCTCTCTCCAGCCGTTCCTGCTCCTTTTTCCCTATGATCATGGCATCCTCCCCTTTCTGTTTTCACGATTATAGGGCAGTTTTCCTCTTCCTTTTGTCAAATCGAGGGAGGGAGAGACTTCATTTTTTGCGACAAAAAAAGCAGGTTCACTGTTGAGAAACAGTTTCCCTGCTTAATTGTCTTCCTGAAAAAGGATCTCACCTTCGTATACCAGTCCCAGCTTATCCTTCGCCACCTCTTCCACATAAGCTTTCGTCTGAGTGTACTTACCGAATTCCTCGATCTGTTCCGCTCTGGTCTGCTCTGCTTCGATCTGCGCGCCAAGACTTGCGATCTGGGTATCATAGCCCGCAATCTTCTGTTGTAATTCCACGCTCCGCGCCGCAACGACCACCATGATCATCAACACGACCAGGGTCACCAGGAACATACTGAACCGGTTCTGGTGTCTCTTGCGGTAGGCTGCTTTTCTTCTTGCCATACGCGCATCTCCTTTTAATGAATATTTTAAGCATTTTCCTAAGTATAGTCAACTGCTTTTTCAGCCAATTTCCCGTTATCCGCAAGGCTTTCCGGATTGGGTGCAGAAGAGTATTCAGGCCCAGTGCCACATACTTTACAAAAAAGGGACTGATTGTCCTGTGATACAGGTACATTCCCGCCAATGCCCCCAGCACGGCAAACCATCGCAGGTTCCCGTTACTTTCATGAAACATCAGCAGAAAGACCTTTCCCGCACAGTAGATCCAGAATGCCAGATCTTCCAGAGATACCATGCTGGTACTGTGAGCAAACACTCTTCGCAGGATCCGCAGAATATCATACAGAAAAGTGATCCCCACACCCAGCAGAAAGGAATGCAGCAGAAAAACATTTTCATCCATCAGCGGAACAGCCTGCCCAGGAAGGATTCCTGTTTTTCTCCGGATGCTGCGGTATCCGAATATACAAGGCTGTCGATCCGGCCGTCAATATCCACTTCCCCCTTGTCTAATGTCAGGCGGTTCACATGGAGCTCGTTGCCACGGATCATCAGCATCCCCTGTTCCGTCTCCAGCAGGATCTCCCGCAGATCAAAGGAAAGGACGTCATTTACCCCATTCACGGTACATGTCCGTCTGTTGGTCATGGTCACTTTATGCATACGTCCTGTCGCGTTTAAATCTTCCATTCTCTCCATAGCCTCCCATCCTCCGCTCCTTCCGGAACCGGACTTACAATGTATTGTATGGGAAAATGTGGAAATTTATACATAGAGAACCTGATATTATATATAACGGAAAAGTTCTTTGGCTTCTTCTTTTTTCACGGTCTCCTGTACATCCAGGACCTCGACTTTTACTTCCTTGTTGCCGAAAGAGATGGAAATGATATCTCCCTCTTTGACATTGGCGGATGCCTTTGCCGGCTTATCATTGATCAGCACTCTGCCGCTGTCGCAGGCCTCATTAGCCACAGTACGGCGCTTGATCAGTCGGGATACCTTCAAATATTTGTCTAATCTCATGCTTTTAACCTCACGATCATCCGTTTCTGAAAAACAAAAGAGACCCGAAAGGTTGTCCTATCGAGTCTCTGAAAATTCAGCTTCTATTATGCGTTCAACATATCCTTTAATGCCTTACCAGCCTTGAACTTAGGAGCCTTGGAAGCAGCGATCTTCATAGGTGCGCCGCTCTGAGGATTTCTACCCTCTCTAGCTGCTCTGCTGGATACTTCGAAAGTACCGAAGCCAACTAACTGAACCTTACCATCCTTCTTTAACTCTTCAGCAACAACATCGGTGAATGCCTTTAATGCCTTCTCTGCGTCCTTCTTGGAAAGACCTGCCTGATCAGCCATAGCTGCAACTAATTCTGTTTTGTTCATATTGAACTCCTCCTGTAATGAGTTTTCGTTATTAATTTTACGCTCGAAAATAGTTCTTTTGAAACGTCTATACATATATATATCTGTTTTTATCCCTTTTGTCAAGGTTTTTCCGCATATTTACGGCATTTCTTCCCCTCCCGGAAAGGATCATTCTGTCGATGAAGAGCTGGCCGTCAGGTCTACAAATGAGTAGGATACATCCTTTTCTTCTTCATCCACCTGTACCGTATAACTTCTGGTTTCATAACCGGATTTTCGCAGGGTGATCACATGACTTCCTGGGGTCTTCTTAAAACTGCAGGGGGAAATTCCCACATAGTTGCCGTCCAGATATACCTCCACATTTTCCGGAGCATCAATATGCACGCGGTAATAGGTCGTAGTCGTATCTGCGGTGGAGGTAGATTCCGTTGCGGAAGAGCTGGAAGAACTGCTGCTTTCCGTACTGTCTTCACTGTCGGAGTCCGCCTTATCCAGCTGGACATCCACTCCCGCGGATTCCTGCCCCACCCTGAGATACTGTGTAAGCGACTTATAGCCGTCCGCCTTCGCTATGATCTGATGAATACCGTATTCCAGCGTGACCGGCTGGGAAGCATCCACCTGACTTCCATCGATATACAATTCTGCATCGGAAGGATTCAGGGAAAACAGCACCATACCGTACTGTGCCTCTGCCACTTCCAGATCACCGATATCCAGTGTTGTTTCCTCGTTGCGGTTGATCACGACATTTTTCGTGCCGCCACCTCCATTATAGCTGATATCTACCTGATAGCTTCCCTCCGGCACAGTCACCAGCATGTCCTCTGTGATCCGTACGATCTGTGTCTGGCCGATTTCCAGCCAGCCGCCCACAAAGTTCTCATCATTGACCAGTCTGAGGTATCCATGGCCTTTTTCCACCGTTACGCTGAGCACTGTGCTGTCAATGCCGTGAAATGTCAGGATATCCGCCGGATTCAGATCCATTTTTTCAATGCTGTGTCCCTGGGAAAAATACTGGGTATCCTTAGACAGCTGGAACACCTCTTCCCCGATGGCCACCTCATTCCGTACGGTATTCATCTCGTAGTGCTCCACATCTTCATACTGCCATGCTGTCTGCGCCAGCTGCATGGAGGTCAGATGCTTCTGACTTTTCAAAAAAGTCACATCCACGATGTCCCCCTCCTGCAGCTGACTCAGGGAAATTGCCTTTCCATATTTATCTGCGAACCGCGTTGTTCCGTCCATGGACAGCGTGTAACGTTTGCCTAAATCCAGATTTAACAGTGTGACAGTGTTGTCAACATTATTGATATCCACCAGTACCGCCGTATCTGCGGAATCATAGCTGTCCGGATTGGTGACAACAAAGCCGGTATCTATCCGCTCTGCCTGTGCCGTTGGCGCAGGTGTTGCCGCCGTCCCGGAGGATGCTGTCTGCCCGCATCCAGCAAATGACATTGCTGTCACAAGCAAAAGGATTACCACTGTCTGTTTCGTTTTCGAATACTTTTTGTCTTCGAATCTTTTCAACGTTTTTGCTTCTCCTTTGTCTCCTGACGCTGCGATCCTGCCGCAACGTCTCTTCCGTTGTCTGCCGTTCATTGCCCGGCTTTTATCTTTGCAGCAGTTTCAGGAATTTCTTTCTGGCCGCTTCCTGTTCCAACAGGCGGTCCAGTTTCTCCTGATTCTTCTCCGGGATCCAGGCCTTGCCGGAATTATAATAAAAGTTTACGATCTTCCACAATTTTTCAGGATAGGACAGGCGGTAGAACAGATCCTGTCTCTCATAGGGCTTTAACGGCCGTACACTTTCGTAAGCCGCCAGAAGCACTCTGCCCCATTCGGCATCCCATTCACTTTTTTCCAAAAGCTTTCGCAACAGCAGATACAGGTCTCTCACCGGCCCGTCTGCCTGACATTTTTCGAAATTCACCAGGAAAAATCCACGGTCCTGCCGCAGAATATTATGATATTGGTAATCTCCGTGGCAGAAACACAGCGGTGCTTTATCTCCGCTGTCGGAGGCAGCCAGCTCGATCTCTTTCCATTCTTCACACAGTTGTCTTGCTTCCTCTAAAAAAGGATCAATCACTGCAGACAACCGGATCTCGAACCAGGTCTTCTGGCTGCGCTGTTTCAAGAACCTGCGGGCTCTCTTGAGCTCCCGGTTATGCTTCTCATAGTCCCGGCTGGGGAGATATCTCTCTATGACCGGTGCCGAAGTCTCCTCCGTCTCCGGAAATACAGGTGTAAATTCCAGATCACCGTGCAGTCTCGCCAGAAGCCGCATGGCTTCCATACATTCTTCCCTGTCACGGATATTACATTCTCGGCCTTCCCACCAGGTCTTCAGAATATATCTGACACCGTCCCGGTCTGTCACCGATAACGCACCTTCCTTTGTGGCAAGCAATCGCTCCGCAGGAACGGTTCCCCGTTCCTCCAGGTGCTTCAGGACCTGCTCCTGCAGACGCAGCTGTTCCTCGCGTCCTGTATATTCCTTGAAGATCAGGCAGCCCTGCTGTGTATCGCACAGAATCGCTCCCCTTCCTTTTCGGGTACGCAATACTTCTATCTCATACTGCTCCAGCAGTGCCACTGCTCTGTCATTCACTTACAATCCCTCCTAAGATACGTCCTTAACCGTTTTCCGGTTCCTACGCTATCTTATGAGGAAAGCCTGTAAAGTATGCTCAATCTTTGTCTGCCGACAGTTCCTTTACCTTTTCCAGCAGCTGTTCTCTGGTATTCTGCTCGGGATGTTCCAATACCAGTTCCAGCAGCTGTTGCAGCATCTCTCCCAGCTCTCTGCCCGGTTTCATACCGGTGTCGATTAGATCCCTGCCGGTGACCGCCAGTGTTTTCAGGGAGACGCACTGCTTCTTTTCCAGCATTTCCTGATACAGTTTCTTCCAGAGTTCGAGATTCTCCAGTTTTTCTGTTCTCAGGTAATCGCTCTGTGCCAGAATATCTGCCCGTTTCACCGGGAACAACAGTGGGAAAATATCTTCCCCGATCTTATTCACCGCCCGGCGGACAATCCGCAGATCCGGTATCACATCATTGCCATAATCATGGTATCTCACCAGACGGGTGACCACCGCAACGGTATCATTATCAAATCGCAGTCTCCGCAGAATCTTCCGCGCCATCTCTTCTCCCACCGCCGGATGTCCGTAGAAATGAGTGATTCCGTCTTCATCCACAGTAAGTGTGGCCGGCTTGCCGATGTCATGGAGCAGCATGGCATAACGCAGATTCTTGTCCGGCCCGATCTCCATAAGTGCATGTAATGTATGCTCCCCTACGTTGTATTTATGGTGCTTATGCTTCTGCGGTGTCTCCATCATGGCATCGAATTCCGGTAGGATCACCTTGGTGACACCCATGTCATAAGCTTCTCTGAGGGTGTCGGGATGAGGGGACACCAACAGTTTAGTCAGTTCCACCTGAATCCGCTCCGCACTGATCTTCTGCAGGGTCGGTGCCAGCTTCCGGATTGCCGCCTCAGTATCTTCGTGGATCTCGTAGCCCAGCTGGGCTGAAAAACGAATTGCCCGCATGATCCGCAGCGCATCTTCTCCAAAACGTTCCTCCGGGTTGCCTACGCATCGGATCAGCTTCGCCTCGATGTCTTTTAATCCGCCGAAAATGTCGATCAGGCCTTCCGTTTCATTATAAGCCATGGCATTGATGGTAAAATCCCGGCGTTTCAGGTCCTCCTCCAGGTTCGGAGTAAACGTCACTTCTTTGGGATGTCGGCTGTCTTCGTATTTTCCATCTACACGGTAGGTCGTAACCTCAAAGCCTTCCTTGTCCAGCATGACGGTTACGGTGCCATGCTGGATTCCGGTGTCGATGGTGCGACGGAACAGCGTTTTCACCTGCTCCGGTCTCGCCGAGGTGGTGATATCCCAGTCCTCCGGGCATCTGCCCAGAATGGAATCCCGCACGCAGCCGCCTACCACATAGGCTTCAAATCCGGCATTCTGTATGGTTTCTATGATATATTTCGCTTTTTCAGGTATTTGTATCTGAATCATATATATCCTCTTTTGCAAAAATCACATACGCTCATTGCTCTGTGAGTTTTCGCTTGTTACTGCTTTGTGTCTATTGTTTGTTTCTAAGAAAGGCTATGCCTGCTCCGGGTTCATGATGAACTTATCGATGACTTCCACCAGTCCGTCTTCATCGTTGGTGCCGGTGATATAGTCCGCCGCATCCTTGACCGCCGGCTGGGCATTCCCCATTGCTACGCCGGTTCCCGCATATTCGATCATGGAGATGTCGTTGTAACCGTCCCCGCAGCAGATCGCATTCTCTCTGGTCAGTCCCATGCCTTCCAGCATATGATCCAAAGAGGTGGCTTTGTTCACATCTTTCGGCATGATCTCGATGAAATAGGGTTCGGAACGGTAGATGCTTGCCACATCGCTGTATTTTTCCTGCAGCTGTTTTTCCAGAGCAGGGGCGATCTCTTCCGGTGCCGTCATCAGGCACTTATTAATATCGAAATTCACATATTCGACGAAATTGTCAACGACCTTTATAGGAATTCCGTTGATTCTGGCTTCCAGCTGCACATAGTCATCCGGCTCGAACGCAGAGATGACGCCAGGACCCTGATAAGTGATCAGTCCGCAGCCATTCGCTTTGGCGAATTCGTACAATCCGGGCACAATGGACAGGGGCAGTGTTCTCTGATAGACCACTTCTCCTGTCTTACACTCCACGATACGGGCTCCGTTAAATGACAGTAGGTATCCGCCGTATTTTTTCAGTTCCAGCTCCTCTTCGCATTTCCGCATACCGGGGGTGGGACGACCCGAAGCCAGGATCACCTTGTGACCATGCTGTAAAATATTCCAGATTCCCTGTTTGGTAGCTTCCGTGATCTCTTTTTTTGAATTGGTCAATGTTCCGTCAATATCCAGTACCAGAACTTTTTCCTGCATGTTTATTCATACCTTTCTCAAAGTTATTCTCTGTTCAGCTCACGTAACTGGCAGAGTCACATTATCATGTTTCCCGCCCTTTTGCGACTATTTTTGCTCATAACCTAACAGTACCTGTCTCTTCTGCTTGTGCAGTGAAACAGGTACTTGTCTGTTGTCTATGTTCTGTTCCTGAGCAAGCTTTACTGTGCCTGTGTTGCGGTCTCTTCGGTAGCAGCAGTCTGCTCCTCGGTGATCTCCTGGGTCTCTGCGGCCGCGGTCTCAGCGGCTGCGGATTCCTCTGCCTGCACCTTCAGGTAATTCAGTTTACCTTTGGGATCCTCTACTGTTACATCTGCGGTAATATCCTGCATATGCTGACTCATTGTATCGGATACCAGCGTATTCTTGATGTTGATCTTCCACTCGGGCTGATCCTGTCCGATGTAGTAAAGTACATAGGTGGTGTCACTGACAGTGATGGCTACGGTATCTCCTGCCTGACGGCTGTTGTCGAAGATCCAGTTGCTCAGCTCCTCTGTCATACCGGTCTTGGTCACCTGCTCGAACAGACCGCCGTTTTCTACTGCAGAAGTATCCTGTGTATACTTCTTGCACAATTCTGCGAAGCTGTCCTCGGTAGCTGCACCGCTCTTCCACTCCTCCAGGATCTCTTCACCGGTCTTATCCTCGGTGGGAATGATCACACGTACATCTGCGGAAGGAGTCTCATCCAGATATCTCTTCTCAAATGCCACGGCATAGTAGCAATGGCTGTTGTCGTTAGTAATGACGGTGGTATCTCCTGCCTTTCTGGCATCATCAAACAGCCAGTCGGAGATCAGGTAGTTCACGGAAGACTTCTTCTCATTCTCGTGTGCTTCGCCGTCTTTTGCCACGGTCTTCTCCGCATCATCTGCCAGTACCTTCGCATCTTCCATTGCCTTGGCGATCTCAGCATCGGAAGGCTGGTAAGCGGTATCGGTGCTGTCGGAAGCTGTTGCATCTGTAGCTGCCGTTCCGTCTGTTGCAGTGGTATCGGTGGTTGCAGCAGTCTCCTCTACGGGATCTGCCAGTTCGGTAGGTTCTGTAGGCAATTCTGCCTCAATGGTCGTCAGGCGATAGTCTACGGAATCGTAGGTTGCCTTATTTTCCTCATAATAGCTCTGAATCTCATCATCACTGGGAGCATTATCCTCCTGCAGCTTCTGATAATAAGCGTTCATTACCATGTCGTTCTTCACATATTCTTCGATACGGCCCATGGTTGCATAGCTTCCGTAGATGGAACGTACATATTCCTTCTCGGAGATGCCTGCGGATGCAGCGGAGGTTTTGATGGTCTCCTTGAAAGTGTTGTACTCATCCGTGGTATCGTAGGTGAAGCCGGCTGCTTTGGCTTCTGCCATCAGCGCCTTATTCTGCTTCAGGCTCTCTACAGCATTCTGCTCAAAATAGTCCTGCCAGGTCAGAGTATCGGAATACATCTGGGTGGACAGATCCTTGCTGGTATCCAGTCCGAAGTATGTCAGATAGCTGCCGTACTGGGTGATATAATTGTTCTTGGTCAGGTTGTATTGGTAATCGAACTCTACCTTGTTTACAGCTTCTCCATTGACCACCACATAGGTCTCATGAGTTGCCAGATAGGTACGGATGGGGAAAGATGCTACCAGACATACCAGAGCCACAAGCACTACGATGCCGATGGCCGTGCTGATGCGCTCTTCCTTTTTCTCCTTTTCCTTCTCCTCTTTACGCTTCTGTACCTTACGGTCATATTTGGTCATGACCTTCTGTTCTGTTTGTTCTTTATTTTCTGTAACTTTTTCATTCTTAGACATTGCTTACATGTCTCCTTCCTGGTGTCTTAAGTCCCAATGACTCCTTATTTTACCGTATTTCTGCGGAAAAAGAAAGCTATTTCACATATTTTTCAAGTTTTTCCACGATATTTTTCACACATCCGGGCTCAAAAGGACTGTCCAGTCCGACTTCTTTGATCATATTAGTGTAAAAATCACTGGCGGACAGCCTGCACAGCTTCAGATAGCTCTTCCACGCCTCTGTAAAATCGGCATCCATCTTCACCTTGTACTGTAGTGCGCAGGTCTGTGCCAGACAATAATCGATATAATACAGAGGGTAGTCGTAAATGTGCAGCTGCTTCTGCCAGAAGCCTCCCTGTCCGAAGAAAGGATCTCCCTCGTAATCCAGGTGGGGCTTGTACTCCCGCTCCAGACGGCTCCATGCCTGCTTTCTCTCGGCCGGGGTCAGCTCCGGGTGCTCATAGACGATATGCTGGAACTCATCCACCATACAGCCGTAAGGAATAAACGCAGCCGCATCCTCCAGATGCATTTCCACGTAATCCTGCGCTCTGTTGCCGAAGAACAGGTTCATCCACTTTTCCGTGAAAAATTCCATGGACATGGAATGGATCTCTGCAGTCTCCATGCCGATATCCGCATGCTCTCTGATAGGATCCTGTGCAGCGAGATACCCCTGAAACGCATGACCACACTCATGCGTGATGACGTCCACATCACCGCTGGTACCGTTAAAGTTAGCGAAGATAAACGGTGCATGGTACAGAGGCAGATAAGTCATGTAACCGCCAGCTTTCTTGGTCTTGCGGCCCAATACGTCAAACAGTTGGTTCTCCATCATGAAATCAAAGAATTCCGCAGTCTCCGGGGACAGTTCCCGGTACATCTTCTGGCCTGCTGCCATGATCTCTTCCGGGGTGCCGGTGGGCGCCGGGTTGCCATCCTTGAAATATACCTGCTCGTCAATATAGCTGAGCTTCTCCAGACCCAGACGTTGTCTTCTGCGGTCATGCAGCTTCTCTGCAAAGGGTACGAAATACTCCTTGATCTGCCTGCGGAAAGCTTCTACCTCGTCCTTGCCGTAGCAGTTGCGGTTCATGCGGTAATAGCCCAGTTCCAGATAATTTTCATATCCCATGGTTCTGGCCTGCGCGGTACGGTTTTTCACCAGTTTATCGTAGATGGTATCCAGCTGTTCCTCATTTTCCAGGAAAAACGCGCTCATCTTCTCCCATGCCTGTCTGCGGACATTGCGGTCGGAATTCACCAGATAGGGCCGTAACAGGGACAGATTCAGTTCCCTGCCGTCGAAGTCGATCTTCGCACCGGCGATGAGCTTATCATACTCCATAGTCAGGGAATTCTCCTCCTGCATCAGCGGGATCAACGCCTCGCTCATGGACTTCTGTGCCAGCTCCATATTCTTGAACGCTACCGGACCGATCTTCTCCTCCAGATAAGCTCTGTAGGGGGATTCATATAATTTCTTCTGATAAGCCAGCACCAGATTGCTGAATACCGGTCCCTGCTCATCGTAGTATTTATGCTCTTCCTCGTAGAATTTATCGGAAGTATCGATGTCGAAGCGGATATTCGCAATGGTCATCAGCGTCATGACACGGTCCGTCAGCGCATAGTACTTCTGATGCACCTCGAACTGCTCCTCCCCGCTCTTCGCCGCATCCAGCTCCCGGATCAGTTCTCCCATCTCTTCCTGCACTTTGGCAAAATCTATTCTTTCGTAAGGCATGTCCTGAAATTTCATAATTATAGTAACCCTCTCTTTCTGTGTCCTTAGGAATCTATACTGCTTATCTTACCCCAAAATGCCGGGAAAGTAAAACTTTAGAAGCGTTCTGTAACATTTTTCTGGATTTTTTGTAGCCTTTTTGTAACATTTTTCAGACTTGCCAATAAGGAATCCCTATGGTATGGTGGTATTAGAAGTAATTTTTCTTCTTTCAAAAATTCTTATAGACCCGTCAGTGGTCAAAGTTTCCCTTATTATTTATTTTATATGGAAAATATTTGTTTTATTTTTACATTTATTTTGCAACAGAAAGGAGATTTATGGAGTTAAAACAAAATAATATAACCAGCAACTATTTCTCGGAGGAGTATTTGATGAATACTGTGTCGAGATTCTGGAAAAATTTTGTTGCGGAAGAAATTTCGTATGGGAATGCGATAGCTGCTGCGCCGGGGAATGTGGCTGTGGCAATACCGGCTTCCGGAAAGCGGAATTATAAGGATCTGGTGTTCCGGAAAATATTTCATGACAAGGAGAAGCTGCTCTCGCTGTACAATGCGCTGAATCACTCGCATTATGAAGATCCGGAGCTACTGCATATTACAACTTTGGAAAATGCGGTTTACCTAAGCTTGCAGAACGACCTGTCATTTGTGGTGGATTTTGATCTATGGTTTTTTGAGCACCAGTCCACCCTGAATCCCAATATGCCGTATCGCTTTTTGCTGTATCTGGCAAGTGAATATTCAAAGATGAACTCAGATGACCTGCTTTATTCCAACAAGTTACAGATGCTGGATACTCCGCATTTCGTAGTGTTTTATAACGGGACGGATCCTCTCCCGGAATACAGCACCCTGAAGCTGTCCAGCGCCTACCGGAATAAGGAAGAGACTCCTCAGCTTGAATTACAGGTACAGGTAATCAATATCAATCTCGGGTTCAACTCTGAGCTGATGGATGCCTGCCAGATTTTAAAGGAGTACGCCCAGTTTGTCGCAGAAGTCCGTGAGCAGGCAAAGGTGTATCCAAACCGGCAGGCCATCGTTCAGGCCGTGGACGTATGTATCAGGAGGGATATTTTGAAAGAATTTTTGCTTGAGAATAAGAAGGAGGTTATTGATATGGTGTTTTTTGAGTATGATGCTGAGGCGGAAAAGAGAGTTATTTACAAGGATGGCGTAGAGGAAGGCAGAGCAAAAGAAATTGTTCGGTCATGTAAGGACTTTAACTTGTCAAAAGAGGATGCAATCCACAAGTTAGAGACTCTACTATCAATCCCTACACAATCTGCCATTGACTATTACGAAAAATTTTCAAAGGAATTTGAAAATGAATTCTCAAAAGCACAAAAAATTATGTAAAAGGAGCACATTGGTATGAACTTTTTTGAGTATGATGCTGAGCTTTCTATTTCTACACAGGCAGCCATGGATTACTATGATAATTTTTCGAAGGAATTGGAAAGGAAATCTTTGGATGATCAAAAGGTCTTATAAGAACCCAAAAAGGGCAGCCCGTCATGGACTGCCCTTTGGTTCTTACATAACTCTTACAGATATGGTTCGTTCCTCTTTGGAAACAACCTGATCTCAGCTTAAGCTTACTGTAACAGAGACAGTACGCCCTGGTTGGACTGGTTCGCCTGAGCCAGCATAGCCTGTCCTGCCTGAGACAGGATGTTGTTGTTGGAGTACTTAACCATCTCAGTAGCCATATCGGTATCACGGATCTGGCTCTCTGCGCTGGTGGTATTCTCTACAACGTTGTCGAGGTTGTTAACGGTGTGCTCCAGACGGTTCTGAACGGCACCCAGTGCGGAACGCTGAGTAGATACCTTCTGGATAGCCTGAGCGATTGTATCTATAGCCTTATCAGCATTGGTACTATCTTTTCCATCAACCAGCAGCTTACCATCTTCATCGACCAGTCCAAGGCTCTTTGAACTCATGGATTCAATGCTCATCTCAATCTTATTATCGTTAGATGAATCAGCTCCTACATGTAAACTTACATTTAATGCATCAGGTACATATGCATTATCATAAGCTTTCAATTTTGTAACAGTATTCCCTGTTGTAGCATCCTGCTCAGCCTTAATTGTGACTTTTACCTCGTCTCCTACTTTTAATCCCGAAGCCTTTAATTTATCAGCTGCAACTTTATCGGCTGCTGCATCTATGGATAATCCTGCCTGTAAATCCTTCTGCTCTGTCTGATTCCATTTCAATTGAATCACCATCTCACCTGCAGCTCCAGCTCCTCCATCCGTAATATTGACACCCATTTTTTTAAGCTGTGCCTGTGTTAAAGTGGCCACAACAGTAGTTCCGTCTGCGCCACCTTTAACTTGATACTGATCCACATTCTTACCAGCATCTTGCTGCTGGGTAATGGTAATTTTACCAGCTTTAGCATCATTTAATGCATTCAGCACACTTCCACTTAAATTGCCGATAAGAGCTCCACCCTGATTATTCTCTACTTCTGCTGTTACTTTACCAAGAACAACATCTCCTGCTACCAATTCAGAACCTGCTGCAGCATTTAATTTCACGTCAGCTAATTTACTATCAACCGTCTGATCCGCTGGAGTAGCAGATACAGTACCTCTTGCATTACCCTGTAACAGATAAGTTTCATTAAACTTAGTCGTAGTGGACACACGATCAATTTCTGTTACTAACTGATCAATTTCATTCTGGATATAGCTTCTGTCATCTTCACTGTTAGTTCCGTTAGAAGCCTTAACTGCCAGCTCATTCATTCTCTGCAGCATATCATGTACTTCGGTCAGGGCACCTTCAGCGGTCTGTACTGCACTGATACCATCCTGTGCATTCAGGGAAGCCTGTGTCAGACCTCTGATCTGCTTTCTCATCTTCTCACTGATGGACAGGCCTGCTGCATCATCAGCTGCACGGTTGATCTTATAACCGGAAGACAGTTTCTCGGTGGATTTTGCCTGAGAAGCGGTGGTCAGACCTAACATTCTGTTAGAGTTCATAGCTGTAAGATTGTGTTGTACTACCATAATAATTTACCTCCTTGTATTACTGCCCAATTCCTTTTGCGGCAGTGTGCGTATCTGTATTGTTATTGAGAAATCCTTTTCTCCCAGATACTTGTTGTTAGTTTTTATAGTAACCGGAGTAGGAGCTTCCCTGTCGGGCCCTGACAGAGCCGCTCTTCCTCCGGTTATTACCATATGAAATTATTTGTCCGCATTTCCCTTTGTGATGATCACATTTGACTTCTTGCGGTACTTCTCCGGGTGCTCTTCTTCCGCATAATATTTGGGAAGCTTCGCTCTCTCCTCCGGATCTGTGATCTGGTTCTCCAGCACCGTGCTTCGCACGATGTTCACCTCTCTCGGTGCATCGATCATGATACGAAGATGATTCTTAGTTCCTCCCAGGAACACGATCTTGATATTGTCATTGATCATCAGGTATTCTTCCGGACTAACGGTCAGACGCAGCATATAATAACCTCCTTGCTCTGTTCAGCCTTCCTTGCCTGCTGTTTCTCACTGATGCAACATTCTATTATGGAATGTTGCATTTCCCTAATTCATTTATTCTATCAAGGAGGCCATTATGAGCACGACACAACCTATCCGCAGCAAACAGCTTCTACACGATTTCAAGGAGTACTTCCTTACCAAGCAGCCCAACTCCAGGAATTACACTCTCATCCTGATCGGTCTGAACACCGCTCTCCGCATCAACGACATCCTTCATCTCACCTGGGGAGATGTCTATTGCACAGAACACAGCCGCTTTTACACCCATCTCCTGATCACGGAGAAAAAAACGGAAAAAGAAACCAGAATCCTGATCAACAGAGAACTTCAGGAAACATTACTGTCCTACCGGAAAACACAGCCTTCCATAGCCGACACAGACTACCTCTTTCCCAGTCCCAGAAAAGCTGATTCCCCGCTCTCCCGATACCAGGCCTACCGCATTGTCCGTAAGGCTGCTGAAGCCGTAGGGATCGAAGACGTGATCCGGTGCCATTCCCTGCGGAAGACCTTCGGCTACCATGCATGGAAAATGGGAACTCCGCCCGCATTGCTGATGGAGATTTACAATCATTCTTCTTTTCAGATCACAAAACATTATCTGGGGATTGAACAGGATGACAAAGATGCTGTATTTCGTGACATACAGCTATGACATGCGGCCTTTATAATTGCTATAATGATATAGAAATAACGTATTAGCGATTTTTATAAAAAAGACTAAAGTTTTCACATGGTCAGCCGAAATATGTAGTGCAAGACAAAATGCAACATTCCATAATAGAATGTTGCATTTTTCTATTTTAATCCTTTCATTTCTGTGGTATTCTTTTAAAGACTGCATATCGCTATTTTTCGACAAATACTTTCCTTTTTTGAAACATATACAGTCAGAATCAGGAGTACACATGAAAAGCTTTATATGTGAAATGTTCTATAAGCAGCGGGCGGCATTCGAACAAAGCTGCGCTTCCAGGGGTAAAGAATATCCTCTTCCGGAAGATGTTTTCCTACAATCGGATATTTTCTATGACGAGAAGCATGTTCCGGCACGTCGTCTGGATGTCTACCGTCCCAGGGGACGGGACGGAGAGATTCTCCCGGTCATCGTCAACGTACATGGCGGAGGCCTCCTCATAGGGAACAAGGAGTTCAACCGTCCCTTTTGTGCCTCCCTTTGTGAGGCGGGGTATCTGGTATTCAGCATTGAGTACCGGCTGATACCGGACTGTCTCTTCTATGACCAACTGGCAGACCTGCATCTGGCACTGGATTTTATCCGGGATCATCTGACGGAATACGGCGGTGACATTTCCCACATATATGCCTGCGGCGACAGCGGCGGTGCCTGTCTGCTGACTTATGGAATCGCCATGCAGCGAAGCACTGCACTGGCACAGGCTGCCGGAGTAACCCCTTCTGACCTGCCAGTCCGGGCACTTGGTCTGGTCAGCGGTATGTTCTATACGAACCGCCTGGATCAGATCGGACTTTTCCTCCCCAGATATCTCTACGGCCGGCATTATAAAAAAAGTGCTTTTGCCCCCTATGTATCTCCGGAGCACCCGGACATCGTGACCAGCCTGCCACCCAGTCTCCTGATCACCAGTGACAACGATAATCTTCAGAGCTATACTCTGAATTTTGAAAAGGCTCTGCGCAGACATCAGATGCCCCATAAACTGATCAACTACCCGAAGGATCCCCGCCTGACCCATGCGTTCAGCGCTTTTTACCCAGAGCTTCCGGAAAGCAGGGAAGTGATCCACCATTTGATTCACTTTTTTGAACATACCGGGGAAGAATGTAAAGGAGGATGTGTATCATGACATACGACGAAAATGTTTTCAAAGAAAAAGCTAATCGGAAAGCCCGCAAGATCTGGATCGTTTTTGCTGTTTTACTGAGTGCCAACTATGGCTCCGATGCGTCCGGGGGATTATATCCCACCACTTCTTACCTTATTTTCCTGGCATTGTGCTGGCTGCCTCTGATCTTCGGCGAAGTGCTGTTACGTGTAAAGGGCTGGGCAACGGAGCTCTACCGCTACGATCTGGTCATCGGTTACGGCATCTTCTATACCTTTGTAATCTGTACCACAGCGTCACCCATCGCATTCACTTACATCCTTCCGGTGACAAGCTTACTGGTCCTGTATAAGAACCGGAAATTCATGATCAACTGCGGTATCGTCAACTCTCTGATCATTGTGGGCGCTGCCGTCTACCGCTACATGCTGGGCTTTAACAGTGCTTCCGATATGAAGAATTACCAGCTGCAGCTGTCCTGTATCATCCTGTGTTACATCTGCTATGTCATGTCCATCCGCCATCTGAACGAGTCCGACGGTGCCATGACCGACAGTATCAAAGCCGACCTTCACAGAGTGGTGACCACCGTAGAACAGGTCAAGACATCCAGCAATACCATTCTGGACGGCATTACCGTTGTCAGAGAACTGGCTTCTGAGAACAAGCACGGTTCCGATATGGTCATGCTGGGTATGAATGAATTGACGGATAATAACCATATGCTGCAGGATCGGACGACCTCTTCCACACAGATGACTTCCGACATCCGTGCCCAGGTGGAAAATGTTGTGGCACTCATCAGCGAAATGGTATCTCTGGTCGGGAAAACCGAATCCCATTCCAGTGTCAGTGCAAAAGATCTGCAAAGTTTGGTAAGCACTGCCACCACGATGTCAGAGCTTTCTACGGAGCTGGAAAATGTCCTGCAGAATTTCCAGCAGGAATTTGGCATGGTGAAGCAGGAGACCGGTACCATCGAAAAAATTACAAATCAGACGAACCTGCTGGCCTTAAACGCTTCCATTGAAGCTGCCAGAGCCGGTGAAGCAGGCAAGGGCTTCGCAGTGGTAGCTGATCAGATCCGTACCTTAAGTACTGAAACCCACGCTTCCTCCGGACAGATCAGAGAAGCTCTGTCCCGTCTGGATGCTACTTCCGCTAAGATGACCGCTTCCATTGAAGAGACCTTGAAGCTGATTCAGGTTACCCTGGAAAAGGTAACACATACCGGTGAAAATGTAAATCAGATCGCATCTGATTCCGCACAGCTCGGCAGACATATTCAGGTAGTTGATAACGCAATTAAAGAAGTCGAAAGCTCCAATACCCAGCTGGTATCCAATATGGAACAGGTATCCAACATCGTGGAGACTATCACCGGCTGTATTGCACACTCCAGCCAGACCAGTGAGCGTATGCTCAGTAAATACGAAGAAACCGCTTCCAATATCAACACCATCGAGGATGTCATGGAGAACATGATGTGTGATCTGGGTATCGGCGGCTTCATGGGTATCGAAGATATTCAGCCAGGTATGAAGATCGATCTGAAAGTAGCCGGCCAGGGAGATACGGAATACCTTGGAGAACTGATCGAACAGATTCCGGAGGGTCTGCTGGTATCCTGTCAGAAGGAGCTAGCACTCACAGATACCGCTTCCTGTACCTTACAGATCACCGCAGGCAACATCCTGTATTGTTGGGACAAGGCAGTCATCTCTCCCGCTCCTGAAAAGGGTGCTCATGCCTTCAAAATCATCATTAATACCAGACCCAGGATCAATAACCGCCGTAAATACCCCCGTATGGATCTGAACAATGCCTGCACCATCAAGTTCAAAAATTCTGATACGGAATATGCGGCCACCATGGATAATATCAGTGCCAACGGCTTTGCTTTCCTGGCGACAGACAATATCTTCACCCAGAGCAAGAATGCCTCGATCACTGTCACTATCCATGATTTCGCTCTCCCGGATCACAATGTGCTGGAAGGACGTATCATCCGCTGCTCCGATGATAACGGTCTGTTCATCGTAGGCTGCCAGATGCCGGAGGATAATTTCTATATTCTGGAGTATGTAGAGAAAAATCTGGAAAGTAAGAAATAGTCAAATACAAAAGGGTGCCGCTGTGCGACACCCTTTCTTGTTTGGTTTTATAGTTTCATCTATGGCTTCAGGAGCCGGGCGATCAGGCCCTCGACCTCCTGGAGCTGTTCTTTTGTGCTCTCCTTGTGGCTTTCCTTGCGGTACTTCGAAGGGGACATTCCCTTCATAGCGTGAAAGGCCTTGGTAAATACCAGGGCATCGCTGTATCCGCAGGACAATGCAATACTCTCGATAGGATAATTCGTGGAGTCCAGAAGCTCTCTCGCCTTGGTAATACGGAAGGTAGTAAGGAACTGCTGGGGAGACATCCCCAGATAGTTCTGGAACAGCGTATATAAATAGCTGCGGTTGATACACACATAGTCCGCCACATCCGTGACCTTGATGGGGTTACAGTAGTTGCTCTGGATAAAGGAAACCGCTTTTTTCACATACTGGTTCCCCTTATCCTCTTCCTCTCTTGCCACCACACCGGCACTGTCGGCGATCACCGACAGAAATACTCCCAGCAGTCCGTTCCGCCGCAGATCATCCGCAATGCCAAAGGTATTATGCTCCATCATATCCCGGACAATGGAATACAGTTCCTCTGATTTATCACATGAAAAAATAGGATGTCTGTCTGATAGTCCCATGCTGTGTAAATATTCTTCTGCCCGGCTTCCGGCAAATCCCACCCACAGATAACTCCAGGGATCCTTCGCATCCGCCTGATAAAAAGCCAGTTCATTGGGCTGGATCAAAAAACCGTAGCCCGCCTCCAGCCGGTATTCCTTGTCGTGAAACCGGAAATGTCCCTTACCACTCAGGACATAGTGGATCAGGTAATGTGGCTTGGAGGCCGGTCCGAAGCTGTGCAGCGGTGCCGTCTGGGAGCATCCGCAGCAGTTCACATACAGACTTCCTGTTTTATCATTGACAAAATCCAGTTTAAATGCTTTTTCCATGATCGGACCGTTTCCCTTCTGCGTTGCCGCTCTCTCATCTAATTCACGAGAATCCCGCCGTTTTCATCAAATTCGACACCGAAATCCCGGCTGTATTCATTCATACGCTGCAAAATTCTCTTCTTATCCTCACCTGCTGCCGGAGTAGGCTTAAAATCATTCCGGGTGGACACAGAACTCACCATGCAGGGAATGATCCTGGCATTCCGGTCCTCCACCTTCTGTCCGTTTTCGAATGTAAAGGTCTGCTGGAAGATCATGGTATCCTTATCTGCCGGGTTCCGGTTCGCTCCGAAGCAGAAATTCGCCAGGCTATAGATGATATATCTGCCCTTATATTCTTCGATTCCCTGAAGGACGTGGGGATGATGACCAATGACCAGATCCACACCCCAGTCAATGCATTTTCTGCCAAGTACCTGTTGGTAATTCTCCGGATAAGTATCTTTCTCGATCCCCCAGTGACAACAGGCCAGGATCAGGTCCACATTCTGTTCCCGCAGGGTCTCGATATTGTTCTGGATCAGCTTTTCCGCCTGTGCGCCCCACTCTACCTCATTGACAGAGATTATTCCTATTTTCAGGTTCCGCTCTCCGCCGTGGGCTGCCGCACTGTCCGGGATCTCATAGATACCCACATTTTTATCATAAGCATAAATGATCCCTTCCTGCTCTAATGCCACCACAGTATCCCGGCTTCCCTGTTCGCCATAATCCAGGCGGTGATTGTTGGCGAAGCTGACGGCCTCAATGCTCCCCAGCGTCAGCAGATGAGCATAGGCTGGATCCCCTTTGATGCAGTAGGTCTGTCCCTCCCGCATCTGTTCCGATGTAGTCAGAGGCCCTTCCAGATTCACGATGGTCATATCGTCCGCCGCAAAGATGTCTCTCACATTTTCAAAGAAATAACCTTCGTCCTCCGCCTGATCATAGGCCTGACGGAAGGAGGCACTGTAGTCTTGTTCCTGATGATTTCCCAACGTTACATCCCCTGCTGCGGAGATGGTGATCGTATAACGTTCACCCGTCAAACCATCGGAGTCATCGCAAGATCCCGATGTTGTTGCGTTCTCTCCACCGGAAGCCGTCCCTGTCTGTGCCCCCGTAGCAGAATCTTCTGCCGTCTGCCCAGCCTGCGTAGTTGCATTGTAACCGCCGATGGGCTGCGCCAGATCTTCCCTTCCCGGAATGTAGACCTGCTGGGTCAGATCATCACCACATCCGCCAAGCATTATGACTGCCGCTGCACAGAACAGTGCTGCAAACCTTTGTTTTCGATACCCCATAAGCTGCTCCCTCATTATCGTAGCATGATCCGCATCTTTGGTGCTTACCGTTGCTTCGCAACTATCATGATCCCATTCGCCGTTCGTCAATCCTGCAAGCACATTGACTCTCATACGTCAATTATAATATCATTCCGCAGAAGCCTCCGATGTGGAAATAATGTCTCCGTCTCCGTACAGATTCTCCTGCAGGAATTTCTTGTTGGCTTCGAAATCCACTTCCAGCACTGCCATCTTACGGATGGTCGCATCCTTATAGGTGCCCTCCAGTGGAATGCTGTTCTGGATAATATCGTAAGTCACGGCCTTAGGTGCCATAAGGCTCAGCCGATAGCATTCTGTCTGGGTCAGATTCGTGGTCAGATTCGGCATCAGACCATCGATCAGCTCCTGGGGATTGGTCAGCATTCCCTGCGGAAGCTTGTGGATCACCTCTGCCAATACCTTTCTCTGCCTCTCGGTTCTGCCGAAATCCGTACCGATATAACGGTTTCTGCAATACGCCAGTGCCTGCGGTCCGTTCAGGTGTACCATACCGCCGGAAGTATCTTCAAAATAATCGGTACCTTCCGGTCTTCCCAGCAGAATGTTGTATTCCACCAGATAACCATTGACATATTCCACTTCCTTGCTGGTCAGCTCAAGATCCACACCGCCCACTGCATCCACCAGATTGGCAAATGCTTCAAAGTTCACCAGTACATAGCGGCTGATATGAATATCGAAATTCTGCTCAATAGTCTCCATCAGCAGTTCTGCGCCGCCATAGGAATATGCCGCATTCAGACGATTCCCCTTATGTCCCGGAATGTCCACATACATATCACGGAGCAGGGATGTCATGTAGATCTTCTTCGTCTTGTTGCTGATGGACAGCAGGATCATGGCATCTGATCTGCCGTCTTCACCGTTTTCACGGGAATCGTTACCGATCAGCAGAATATTGGTCACGCCTTCTTCCTTCATGGGAGAGGACGCTACCGACTCGATCTTCTCATAGTTCATCTCTCCGTAGACCTTTCCTACCAGCACATACAATCCTGCTGCCAGGAATACAAGGATCAGCGCCGCTGCGATCAGGAAACGCTTAAGTCCTGACTTTTTCTTCTTCCTGCCGCCCTTAGCGACCTTTTTATTTCCTTTTCTGTTCCTTTTATCCGCTTTCGTGTCTATCTCCTCACGCTTCCCGGATCTTCTTCCGGAGCGTTTTCTATCGTTATAATCGTCCTCATAGTCCTCTACATAGTCATCCCGTCTGCTGCGGCGGGTTCTGCCTGAGGTCTCCTGTCTGCGGTGATCAGCGTTACTGCTACGGCCGCCACCGTTACGACTCTCTGAAGTCTTACGTGCCGTCTCTCTGCGGGCTGCCTGTCTCCTGCGGTATGTGGGATCATCCCAGTCCTCTGCATAGTCCTCACGGGATCCTGCTCTTCTGTCGGATCCGATCACATCCAGTTCCTCCTCTTCCTCGTCATCTTCCCTCATATCATACATCTGCGGAGCCGGGCGGGCTGCCTCACGCTCCGCAGAGTGTGTCCCCGCATTCGCCACCAGGCGCCCCGTACTGCGGCGGGCTCCCGCCCCGGATGCCTGCATTTCCTGCATCTCCTGTTGTAAAAAGGCTTCCAGACCCTTTTGTATATCTTCCATCTCCTGAATGGAGTCTCTTTCCTTATCGCTCATCCTGTACCTCACTTCCACGTACCTGATTTTGCACGCTTTTATTCCTATTCATCTTCTAGGATAATACCATAATCTGCTGTATTCGTCACGACAGAAATCCTTAAAATTTGTTTAAATGTTATCCGGTATTTCTTAAGAAACGACAACAAGAAAGACCATCTGCGGCAGCTACACGATTTTCTTTCGTATGCTTTCCTCAGATGGTCTCTGTATTTTTGTTGACTTATGTCTGCTCTATTTATGAGCAACTCTTGCGTCTATGTAATTTTTCAGAGATTCCACCGTCTCTTCTACGCCCAGCTTGCTGCTGTTGATAGACAGATCGTAATTACGGGAATCGCCCCATTTTACCTTACAATGACTATTGTGGTAAGACTTTCTGCGACGGTCCTTCTCGATCATGCGCTCTTCCGCATGACGGGCATCCAACTCATAGATCCGCATAACACGTTCGATCTTGGCCTCTCTGTCTCCCAATACGAAGATAGAGATCAGGTGCGGATTGTCCTTCAGCACGATTTCGGAACAACGTCCTACGATCACGAAGGATTCTCCTGCCTCTGCTTTTTTCTTAATGTAATCGAACTGCATTCTGGCCACATTGTCTGCCGGAGAACTGTTCATTCCCATTACACTGCGGTACAGGAATTTATTACGTCTCTTTTCGTCGAACTCAGCCAGCTCCTTGCTGCTTACATTCATGCTTGCAGCCACCTCATCTAACAGGTTGTGATCGTACATCGGCAGTTTGTAATACTCTGCCAGCTTCTGTGCGATCTCATGTCCGCCGCTGCCGTATTCACGGCTGACGGAGATAATCAGTTGTTCACTCATTGATCTGCCCTCCTTATGGCTAGATGTATTTCCAAAATTTTTTAAACTCGTATTCTGCAAATACATCTTACAGATATCTTGCATAGATCATCAGCATAGAGATCCCTACTACTATTATAGTCGCAGGTGCCATAACTTTGCAATATTTTCCCCACTTAATCATATGACCGGCTTTCGCTGCGGTGGCGATACCTACTACGTTGGCAGAAGCTCCGATGGGAGTTGCGCTTCCTCCAATATCGGTTCCCATAGCCAGTGCCCATGCCAGAATGGACAGGTCCACACCCTGGGCAGCGGACAGACTGCTGATAATAGGGATCATGGTAGCGGCAAAAGGAATATTATCCACGAAGGCACTGGCAATCGCAGAGATCCACAGGATAATAGCGATCATCAGCATCAGATTGCCGTTGCTGATGTCTCCGATGAAATTCGCCATAACTTTCAGGATGCCGGTCTGCTCCAGGCCACCCACTACCATGAACAGTCCGATGAAGAACAACAGGGTCTTGTAATCGATCTGTTTGATCAGTTTCAGTGCGTCCTTGCCTGCTGCAATTAAAGTCACGATAGAAATGAATACACCAATACAGGATACGGTCAGACCGGTTTGTGCGTGGGTCACCAGCAGAACTACCGCACACAGGAAAATAATAGTGCTGATAATAAATCCTTTTTTATCGATAATGGCTTCGGAAGGATCCGGGTAGGTCTGGTTGCTGCCTGCTGCAGCTGCCTCACTGGCACGCAGTTCCTTGTGGAATACCAGATAGAAATACAGTACGACCACAACCAGGGAAACGCCTGCGATCACACCGGTATTGGTCAGGAAATCCGTGAAGGAATATCCCAGGGAAGTACCAATGATGATATTGGGGGGATCTCCGCACATGGTAGCGGATCCTCCCAGATTCGCACAGAACACTTCTGCCAGAATCATAGGCACCGGATTGAATTTCAACAGTTGTGACAATTCAATGGTAACGGCTGCCAGGAACAGGATTACGGTAATACTGTCAATGAACATTGCCAGAATACCGGATAATACCATAAAGGTGACAAACAGCGGTACAACCTTATACTTGACCATCTTGGCAAGGCGCATGCACAGCCAGCGGAAGAATCCCACCCGGGCCATTCCCTCTACCATGATCATCATTCCTGCTACGAACACGATGGTCTCCCAGTTGATACCACTGGAAGCCTCTGCGGACTGTCCCGCCGTGTACCAGAAATGACTTGTGAAAAAGCTGCCTAAGTTCAAAGTCTCCAACACTGCGCTCATACTGTGCATTCCCAGTCCGAATACCAGTACCAGTGTCAGCAGGCCGCAGCCTAATGTGATAATGTGTCTCTCCCATACTTCCAGGACGATCAGTACAAACATCGCCAGAAATATGATTACTGCAAGTATTTGTGCTACCACTTTCCCTGCCTCCTTGTAAATTTATCATTTTATCTCGTTAAGCGTTTTTTAATCTTGCTTTCACCTTTTATTTTCCCCTTTTTATGAGAAATTAAGTGGATTTCGCACCTCACGATTTAGAACGCTTAAGATTTGATTCTATCCGAAATATCGGCATAAGTCAATTCTTCTTTTGGCTTCTATGCATAAATATTCCGTTAAAGTTTTCTCAGCTGAAAATACAAAAGACTCCCGAAAGTTTGTATCATGCGTACTCACTTTCAAGAGCCTTTTCATATCCTGTTATTTATTCATTCCGGAAGCTTTCGATATCGTTCTTTCCCACATACCGCAAGAACATCCGGTGCATATCAATACCGCTTTCTCCGAAATACAATTTCATGTACTTCTCACCGTCTTGCCGGATTGCCAGCGTGACGGACTGTTCCACCACTTTGCCCTCCGTGCCGTTAATCGTCACAGTTTGCTGCAACGTGTTGTTCAAGAATACGGAAATCGGTAACTGTGCCAGCGGACCCAGCGTGGAACTCATCCGGAATACCAGTTCGTACCGTCCGATCTTCGGGAAACGCAGCTGGTATACCGCACCGGTACCTTTCTTCGTGGACAGCTTCTCCAGCGGAAGTTCAATCTCTTCGCCGGTCTTCGGCTCCGGCAGTTCCAGCCGGGCCAGCACCTGTCCGCTGTCTCCGGCTCCTTCGGTGCTTACCGGACTGTGAAGCTCCGTACACTCCTCTTCCTCTCTGCCAAGCAGCCTCTCCATGGCAACGGAACGTAACAGGAAGCAGCAGATGTTTGCAGCATTCCGCATAAGCTGCGCTCTGGTCAGCCTGCCGTCTGCCAGTCCTTCCGCAGTGTTGTCCTTATTAGAATTGGATGCTGCGTCTGCGGTCACCATGTAAATATCATTCTGCGCCCGGACCATAGGTACCGTCTGACTCTTGGAACCGGATTCGCCTTCCTCATTGATCTTTGCCCACCAGTCGGTCATGACAATACCCTGATAGCCCCATTCCTTACGGAGAATGGTTGTCAGAAGATCATAGCTGCCTGCGGTCCACAGTCCGTTCACCGGGCCATAGGTGGACATGATGCTGTAGGCTCCGCCCTGTTTTACGGCGATCTCAAATCCTTTCAGATAAATCTCCCGCAACGCCCTCTCGGATACAATAGCATTGGCATCATGCCGTTTGAATTCCTGATTATTACATGCAAAATGCTTGATGGTACCGGTAACTCCGTATTTTCCCATACCTTTCAGCTGTGCTGCCGCCATGGTGCCGGTGAGGTACGGATCTTCGGAAAAATACTCAAAATTACGTCCGTTCAACGGATTCCTGTGAATATTAATACCGGGACCCAAAAGACTGTCGATCTTGTTCTTGCGAAGCTCCATGCCCTCCATCTCATACAGTTCTTCCACCAACTCCGGATCAAAGGTACATGCCAGCAACGTACCGTTCGGCAGTGCATAGGCCATGGTACCGCAGTCCATACGGATGCCGGAAGGACCATCAGAACAGCAGGCCACCGGAATACCGAATTGCTGCAGTCCATCCGTCACACCGCCGAAAGCTGCTGCCGTTCCGGGGGTAACTTTCGGAGAACACATGCCTTCTCCGCGGGTCATGCAGATCAGATCTTCGTCTGACAGCTGTGTCAGGAACTGTTCCAACGTAATCTTTTTGTCATAGACATCTGCCAGCTTCCATCCCTGATCTCCCATATATTCGCTCTGGGTGGGTCTTTCCCGCAAAATACGTTCCGCCAGATCTATGGTCCGTAAGGGCACATCCTCCCAGTTGGCGATGGCATGCTTGTTTTCTCCGAAGAAGAACGGTCGTAAGCGTTTAAATGCCTGCACCGGAGCCAGTGCTTCCGTAACGGTTTGTACGACCTGCAGCTCCGCTAATGTCACTCTTCCGACTTCTCTTGCACTCCGCACATCGGTACCGACATAGAAGATATAGTCTCCTGCTTCCAATACATAGCAGGATTTATGTCCAGTGACACCACTGTCATCATAGGACGCAAGCTCCGTCAGTTCTGCTTTCAGGATCAGTTCTTCACTTGCTCCGGGCTTCAGTTCTTCCGTCTTGGCATAAGCTGCCAGCTGACGCAGCGGCTTTCCCAGCTTTCCCTGAGGAGCCTCCACATAGACCTGTATGGTCTCTCTGCCGGACATACCGCCAACATTTGTCACTTTCTCAATGACAGTTGCCTCGGTACCCTGCACTGCCAGTCCCATGCTTTCTGTCTGGAACCGGGTATAGGACAGTCCAAAGCCAAAGGGATATTTTACCTTGTCTCTGGCAAAGGTCTCAAAATAGCGATAACCTACATAGATGTCCTCGGTATAAAAATTCTCCACCGGATCCCCGAAATTCTCCGTGGAAGGATAATCCTCAATATCTTCCGCAATAGTATCGCTGAGCTTACCACCGGGATTCACTTTTCCTGTCAGGACATCTACTGTAGCTCTGCCGCCCTCCTGGCCGCCCTGCCATACATAGAGCACAGCCTGTGGCTGATACCGGTCGACCCACTTCATATCCATGATATTACCCACATTCAGCACAACGATCGTCCTGGCAAATGCATTGCAGACATTACGAAGAATTTCTTCCTCCGCAGCTGTCAGCAGATAACTGCCTTCCGCAGCACTATTATCCTTGTCTTCTCCTGCGGTTCGGCCGAGAACCACAAGCGCCAGATCCGACTGTTCCGCCGCCTGTCTCGCCAGTTCTTCGCTGACGGGCATTTCTTCCTGGTTCCAGGGCTCCATAGCCCATCCCTCTCCTATATCAAAAGGATGATCCTTCAGCCATTCCCGGTACTGTGCCTCCAGTACCTCATTCACCTGTACGGTGCCGTCTTCCTTGAGACTGTCTGTAATATTGGTCACATATGGAGCATTGACCATACCTCCGGAACCCGTACCGCTCTTATAATGCTCGAACTGGGTTCTGCCGAAGATCGACACCCTCTGCCCTTTTTGCAGAGGCAGCACACCGTCTTCATTTCGAAGCAGTACGCTTCCCTCCGCCGCCACACGTCTTGCCAGTTCCGCATATTTCTCATAATCCAATGTATATTTCATATATCTGTTTGCTCCCTTCCTGTTATATCTATATTTCTGTATCTTTTATCCTAATAATAGCATTAATTTCCCAATACATCCACAAGAAAAGCTCTTTCTCTGACAGAAAGAGCCTTAAAAACATTTTATTGATTTTACAAGATGATCATGACCACAAAATCCCCGTTCTCCATAAAGAACTGGTATTGTCCGTTCAGCTTTTCTACATAATATACGATGCTTCTGGCCCCCAGTCCATGCCCGGAGCGCTCCGTCACCGGGACACCGTCAATAAATACCGGGGCATTCTGCACAGTATTTTTCGCCATCAGAAGAAGATGTCCTGACTTTTCGGACAGAGCCAGCTGTATCAGCCGCTTTTCCTGCGGCAGTTCCTGTACGGCATGCATGGCATTTTCCAGTACGTTTGACAGAATCGCACAGAACATCATTTCAGAGCAGGGAAGTTTCTCTCCAATGCTGACCTGTATCTCCCATCGGATCCTCTGCTCCTCAAACCGCATATTATAGATGGACAGTACGGAATTCACCATCTCATTTCTACAATAGGTCTTGATCACTGTATCATCATAAGTCTGGCTGACCTCATTCAGATATTCCAGCGCCTTGTCGGTTTCTCCCTGTTGGATCAGTGTTCGCAGCACCGACAGATGATGCCTCGTATCATGCCGTAAAATGGACATCTTTTTCTCGCTTTTTCTCGTATTGGTCATTTCTGTCTGGAATGAATTCAGCTGCATCTGGATCAGTTCATTGTACTGCTCTGCCTTGTTCTTCATCTCGTACTCCCGGAAATATACCAGTAAAAAGAGCAGATACGTCAGACACATGGCAAACCCAAGGAATTCCGGAACCGCCTTATTGCCGGAATACAACAGACTGGAAAATTTGGTCGTGGCATAGTCAAAAATGTAATAAATGATCGGCAGGCTTCCAATGATCAGAAGTTCCCGGTCCGTTTTGGCAAACAGCATGGCTGTGGTCTGGCATACATACCGGCATAAAAGGATGAAAGCTCCCACCGTCACCAGAATACGACAGACATAATAGCACCATTCCTGTCCTGTCAGAGCCAAAGCAAACAGTCCCATCCAGTTACTGCACTGACAACACAGATATGCCGTGAAAATAGAAATCAGGGAAGGAAGAATACGGAATTTATAATGCAAAACCAGTACAAATAACAATGGGGCATGCACGATCAGTGGATAAATCTGATCTACTGTTTCTGTTCCAAAGAGAAGTACACACAGAACATATAGAATTCCTGAAACAACCGCCAATGACAACAATTGCAATATATTTTTCTTATCCTGCTTCACTCCCAGAAAAAATGCCGACAGGAAGATTCCAAACAGCATTGTCGTTGTATGATGTGTATATGTTAATATCTGTAGTACCATTTTCTTCTCTCTTTCGTATTCTTACCATACATTTTTTACGGTATAAACCATTTCTATTATATGACCCACCCCGATATGCGAATAGAGGGTAGGATTGTGGGGGTGCGTAGCACGGAACAATCCCGTAGGCATCAAAGCCGGGGGCTTTTGACCTCGACTTTATTATATAAGACTCTCAACGAGAAATCAATTTGTGGATGATTTGACTTTTTGCGTCACAAATGTCAGCATGTCTCGCCTGTGGGATTCAGTAGCTTCTACGCCTTTCGCCGGCGTCTGGTATCACTGGGACTGACACCATAAGCATTGCGGTAAGTTCTGGAAAAATGCACCAATGACGCAAATCCGGTCTTCTGCGCGATCTCCTGGATCGCCAGAGAAGATTCCACCAGAAGTCTTCCGGCTCTGGTCAGCCGGACATTGGTAAGGTATTCCAGAACGGTGGCTCCGGTCACCTCGCGGAAAATACGGCAAAAATAGTATTTACTTAAATGGATCTGGGATGCGATGGTCTCCAGATCTATTTTTTCCGCATAATGGGCATTGATATAGGCGATGGCATCCAGAATCTCCTGTCTGGGAGCTGCGGAGAGCTCCGGCATCTGTGTCCGCTCCTGCCTCGTATAGTAGTCTCTGCACAGTAGCAGCAGTTCCAGACAATAGTTTTGCTTTAATTTCTCGGCCACAGCATCGTGGCGGTTATAATATTTCCGCAGCCGTTCGAAGACCTCTACCAGTTCTCCGGACTGTTCCGTTGTCAGATGCAGAATATCATTCTGCAGAACCTCCAGGAACCGCTGCTTCTCCGCAGGTTTCAACATTCCATCCAGATAATCCGGTGCAAAATTCAAGACATACCGGGCATAGAAATCCGAGGACAGACTCTGCATATAATGCGTCTGGTAGGGTTTGATCAGGATGATGTCACCCGGATTCAGCACATGACAGACACCATCCAGGAAGATGTATCGTATCCCCTTCACCACAAAAAAAAGTTCGTAAGTATCGTGATAATGATTGGTCTGCATATCATTTTTCTTAGAGGTCTCTATGTATTCCAAAAACAGATCCGAATAGGGATCAAAAATCGTACGAAGCATCTGTTTCCTTTCCCGAAAAAGATTCCGGCAAGATTCATATTATTACTTTTCACTATCGCAAGATATGTTAAACATTATCCAAAATAAACGATTATAATGTAATTATATAATAAATCTTGTGCCATGTGAAGTATATTGGAAGGAGATAACTTATGGAGAAAAGACCTTTAGACTATGCAAAAGCATCCATGGATACCATGATGCGCAAATGGGAAGCCCCCAAGCTTCCGCCCGAAGGAAGATTCCATTATCATCAGGGAGTATTCCTGTCCGGAATGTACAAAAGCTATGAACTTTGCAAAGAGGAAAAAAATTTTGATTACATCAAATCCTGGGTGGATGCCGTCATCACCGAAGACGGTGTGATCAAACAGGCTGATATGGGGCAGTTCGACGATATGCAGCCGGGTATTCTGTTATATCCCCTCTATCATTGTACCGGTGATGCCAGATATAAGAAAGCCCTGGATTCTCTGATGGCTGCCATTGATCGTTATCCCACCACTCCCGAGGGCGGCTATTTCCACAAGGCTGATCTGCCGGAAGAAATGTGGCTGGATGGTCTGTACATGGAAGGTCCCCTGCGAGCACAGTATGGCGCAGAATTTGATCACCCCGAATATTTTGATGAGGTTATCTTCCAGGCTCTGACCATGCAGAAACATACCCGTGACCCCAAGACCGGTCTGCTGTATCATGCCTGGTCCTATGACAGGAAAGTAGAATGGGCTGATAAGGAGACCGGCTGCTCCCCCGAATTCTGGGGCAGAGCCATGGGATGGGTGCCTGTAGCCCTCCTGGACGAACTGGATTTCATTCCCTCCGATCATCCGGACAGAGCAAAACTGGAAAAAATGGCAGTGGATCTGTTAAAGTCTCTGCTCGCATTCCAGTCTGAAGACGGCAGATGGTATCAGGTGGTCAACCGTGGCGATGATCCTGCCAACTGGCTGGAGAATTCCTGCAGCTGCCTGTATGTAGCGGCTCTGTGCAAAGCGATCCGCAAAGGTCTGCTGGATGCATCTTATCTGGAATATGCCCACAAGGGTTATGAGGGTGTGATCCGCTCCCTGACCTGGGAAGGCGATGACCTCATTATCGGTAATGTCTGCATCGGAACCGGTGTCGGTGACTATGAGCACTACATTCACCGCCCCGTATCCGCCAACGATCTGCACGGTGTCGGAGCGTTCCTGCTGATGTGTGAAGAGTGCGAACAGGTATTTTAATATCTTGTAACTATTCAGAGCCATGCAAAACCAGGCTTACAGATCCTCGCTGCCGGGATTCCGGCGGCGGGCAGATCTGCTTATATTATTACTTTTTACAGCTTTACTTTTACAAAATCATGTTCCATGGCGGGAAGCACCTTTTCGATCAGATCCGCCGTCCGCATGCGGAGGCTGGAGGTATTGATGCAGGGGTGGCATCCGAAATATTCGCTGTCCAGCACCTCTTCATCGATCAACAGCTTCACCTGATGTTCCTTATCGTTCATCAGACCGAGTACACTGACAGAGCCGGGGGTGATATCCAGGAATTTCTCCATGTATTCCGGCTTGGCAAAAGAAAGCCTCGCCGAGCCGATCTGTGCCGACAGATCCTTGGTATGGAACACCTTGGTATCCGGGATCATCAGCAGATAAAAGGCCGTCTCCTGACGGTTGCACAGAAACAGATTCTTACAGACCATGGACTCCAGGATCTCATCCACTTCCTTACAGTCCTCCATGGTCATCGCCGGAGCGTGATCCACACGGTCATATTCCACCCCGAGCCTGTCCAGCAGGTCATAGGTACGGATCTCTTTGTCCAGTCTGCCGGTCGTATCTGCAGGTCTTCCTTTTTGTAATTCCAATGCCATGTTCTTTCCCCTTTGCTGTTTAATATCCGATGGTGTCATTTACAAGAATCACATGAATTCTGTCCGTATGTCTGGAATATCTTGTGATCAGGAACTGACAGCAGATGGTATCCGGAGATTTGCAGTCGAAGCATTTTCCGGTTTCTTTGCAGGGAGTCTTGATGTCAAATCTCTGGGCATTGATAGGTGCAGCCACGTTTCTCGCACGCTTCATGGCACTGTCTAAGTCTGCGCAGACCTTGTTCATGCCGACGATGAAGATTACTTTCCTCGGTCCCTGGGCTATGCAGGAGACACGGTTGGAATTGCCGTCGATATTGACCATGACCCCATCGCTGGTGATGGCGTTGGCACTGGAGAGGAAGATATCCGCATCGTAAGCTGCCATCAGTCCTGCTCTGGCATCCATCTTAGAGCGGTCGATATAGTGGTAATTGCCTGCTTCCAGAGCGGAGATCAGTCCGATCTCTCCGGCGCTCATGCATCCGCCCATGGCAATGGTGCTTCCCTCCGGGATCAGCTCCAGTGCCTGCTTCAGCGCAGCTTCTTTATCCTCTGCGTAATAACCTGACATGTTGCGGGACTGTAATCCCTTGATGACTGTTTTTGCCAGTTGTTCATTTCTTTTTCTGATCATTTCGTTCATCTCTTTAACCCTCTTGTCTTTCCGTAGCATGCAAGCCTTCCGGTCCTTTAAACCTGTACTTCCGTACACTGTGCAGGCACAATTTGCGCGTGAAAAGTTTATACTGAAAAATCCTTATTGATCCTATTTTATCACTTTTATACTTCTCTGGAAATAGTGTAAAATGTTACATTTGCATCCTCGTCTGCAATGGGAATATTGATCCTGTTGGGATAGGCACTCTCCCGGTTGGTAATATAATTCATTAGGAAAGTATCAGATTCAGAGCAGTTAAAAAGAGAGCAGATTTCTTTGCTGAGTAAATCTGCTCTGAATCTGATACTTTCCTAATGAACTATACCATATCAGGTATAATTTCAATGATTTATAGCATAAATATACCTCATCAGGTATATTATACAAATTTTGCATATTTTTATGCCCGATGAGGTGTAATTTAGTTTCCTATCATTTCATGTATCCAGACCAGCATCTCCCCTTCGCCCCGGTTATTCCAGTACGCATACGGTATTGCACGGACAACTGCGTCTTCATAGGTCAATCCGGCGCTGCTGTATAGTTCTCCGTTCCTGGGTATCAGTCTCCTGCCTTGCAATTCCAGCTCAAGGCATTCTGAAAAATAAGTGGATTTTTTCTTCTGCGCAGCCTTACCGCTGAGATAAATGCACTGCAGCTCTGCACCATTATCAACCTCTTCCAGACAATAAACAATGGGTCCTCTTTTTATTGCCACCTTGCCAACATCTGCGCTGACCCTTGGGTCTGCATGAAGGAATTCAACTGGCATATCAAACTGAATGCTGAGCTCGCTGTCCCTGCAGATCTCCACACACGCATAGCCCTTGCTTACTGTCAGTTCCTGCTCCTTGCCATCGCAGTATAACCGGAAATTTTCTGCATAGCTAGGAATACGGAAATGCAGCCTGACTTTTTCCTTTACTCCCTGAACCTTAACCTTTATATTTCCCTCCCACGGGAACATGGAATCCATGGTGATCTTTACCACATCATTATTGACAGGAATGTACGTCTGGTTTCCAATATACAAATGCGTATAAATATCGGCTCCGTCAACTCCATAGATATACTGTCCAAGAGATGCCAGTGTCCTTGCGATATTCGGAGGACAGCAGGCAACGCCAAACCATTTCTGACGCCTTGCCTTCACATGCGCCCTTGATGTATGCGACATACATTGGCGCGGCTTTATCTCCAGCGGATTCACGTAGAAAAAGCTCTTGCCGTCCTGAGCGATCCCCGCTAGGATATTATTATACAATTCCTGCTCCATCAGCTCTGCATATCGTGAATTCCGTGTTATATTTGCCATCCGCAGACTGAACAGTGCCATGCCGATGGATGCACACGTCTCTGAGTAATTGCTGTCATTTGGAAGGTCATAATCTGTCGTAAATCTCTCAAGGAAGCCTGATGATCCGATTCCTCCTGTGATATACATCCTCTTCTGTGTAATATTTTCCCACAATGCCACACATGCTTCCATCAGCTCCTTATCCTGATATTCCTCCGCCACATCTGCCATTGCCGAATACATATACACTGCCCTGACTGCATGTCCTTCAGCTGTTTTCTGCTCTCTCACCGGTTCATGGGACTGGGAATACGCAGGATCATAATCCTCAAATTCCGGGAAAATCCTTTTGAAATTCTCCTGCTTCCGCTCCTCGAGGAAATAATTCTTCCCCGCTCCCCGGATATCCAGGAAGTACTTCGCCTGTTCCAGGTATTTTTTGTCCTGCGTTACACGGTAGAGCCTAACTAACGCCAGCTCTATCTCCTGGTGTCCCGGATAGCCATGATTCTGTCCCTCCTCCGGACCGAAGGTTCTGCAGATCAGATCAGCAAGCCTTATCATACTGTCAAGGAGCTTTCTTTTCCCGGTTCCTTCATAATAGGCAACTGCCGCCTCTATCATATGTCCTGCTGAATACAGCTCATGTCCCTCACAGAGATTTCTCCATCTCTGTGAAGGTTCTTTAATGATAAAGTAGGTATCCAGATATCCGTCTTCCTGCTGTGCCTGCACGATCACATCAATGGCATCATCCGCAAGCTTTTCCAGCTTTTCATTCTTCTTTTCCGCCAGTGAATACCCTACTGCCTCCAGCCACTTGGCTACATCTGTATCCTGAAATACTGCACCATAAAACTGTCCCTTTTTCAGCCCGGCCGCAATCTTAAAATTCTCAAGGCAATGGCTGGATTCCACCCCCGGAACATTATCATTCATAATATCCCACTGATAGGGAATGATCACATCCTCAACAAGGTCAGTATACTGCTTCCAGAAAGGATCGGTAATATCCATTCGGGAAAGCTGAACAGTGTTTAATCTCATGTTCCACCTCTCCTTTGGTATCTCAAAAATATTTATTTTCTATTTCTTCAAAATCAACACTTCCAAACCGGTCCTTCATTGCCCAGTATGCCTTCACACCGACTGCATTGATCCATGGGAAGCAGGTTTTATTTCCTTCTCCCTTCAGCCGGTAACCAAATCCGGTATCTGCTGCAAACATCGGATCATCCACTGCCCACCAGCTGATCAGGTAGCCTTCCTCCTGTAATCCCGGCATTGCATAGCCCCATGGACGTTCGTCTGTTTCTACTGTCTGATTACAGCCAAGCCAGTATAATCTGGCGATGTCAAAAAGCTCCTTATCCTTTGCATAAACTGCGATCTGTGCTGTCTCAGCAACACCCATCAGCTGGAACGGATGCACATATCCGCAGCCACAGGTATCACATGCTCCCATTCCTGTACTGTGGAAGCCATATCTGTGCAGAGTACTGTCCTCCGGAAGTGGTACGTCCCACAGGCATACCCAGGATGCGTAGTAATGCGCCGCTCTCACAGCTGCATCCAGGAAATCCTTTCTTTTGGTCGCTTCATACAACGACAGCATGCCAAACATGGGATACAGGATGCTTTCATTGTCGATCAGCTGGCCTTTTGCATAAATACTGTCATGTACACCACCATTAAACCGTACCCTGTCGATAATATATTCCTTTACAAACATACCGGCTCTGCTGGCAGCCTCCAGATATGCCTCATTTTTTGTCAGTTCATACAGCTCTGTCAAGAATGTAATGGACGTTCCCGTTGATGATTTCTGTTCATAAACAGTATTCCCAAACCATTTGACAGGCTCAAGCAGTGGCTTTCCCTCAAGGTCATATGCCCTGTACCAGCCTCCGTCCTGCTCCTGTGTCCTTAAAAGAAATCCTGCATAATTTTCTATTGCCTCCAGCCATCCGGGATGCTCTGTTCCTTTTTCCTTTTCATAGCAGTACAGACGGAGCAGTGCCGTGACATCCTCATTCATGCAGCGCAGATATGCCCCCTTCAGGCTTACCAGCTTCTGAATGACATCCTTCCGGTACTCATACAGCGGTCCCATCAGCTTCTCCAGCTCTTCGCCCTGCGCATATGCAAGTGGCAGTAACAGCCCCGTCCACCAGAAGTTCACGGATTTGGTGTCCACATTATACAGGTTATAAAACATGCCGGATTCCTTTATGTGGATCGTATTCACAAAGAAATCTGCCGTTTTCAGCGCTTTTTTTCTGTATTCTTCATTATTATGTTCATATCCGTATCGCAGGACATTATAGGCATTCAGGATATTCTGTCCTGTAAATCCATACTGTATGATGTTTTCAAGCTGTACCCCGTCCTGCGGATGACAGTTCAGCACATAGCCTGCCGGCAGGTTTGGATCCTCTTCTGCTGTTTTCTCTACATAATAATGATCCAGGGCATCCAGCCTCAGTCTGATGAGTTCCTCCGGAGATACACTTAACGGCTCTGCCTGTGGATGTGTTTTTCTGATAATATCCCTGATCCCGTACCAGCAGGCATCGTGATAATTCTCATATCTGTGGTTGGAAATACGATAAGTCACCGAGAATTCTTCTCCGGACTTCATCGGCCAGAAGGCTCCAAAGGGCACCATCTTTACAATATATAATGCAATTGTTGCGTCACCCTCATAAAAAGGATAACAGCAGGTCAGTCTGGTGCTTCCGTCACTGCCATCTGCTCCCATGCTTCCGATATCCGTTTTCTGAAGGAAAAGCGCTTCTTTTTCCCCTGTTTCTTCAGAAATTTTACGATCCGGATTGGAGTCAAATGCCGGAAGCGGATCTCTTTCTATGCTGACAGCCTCCTTTGTTTCCTCTGAATAACAGGTAAACATCGGATAATTAAAACGGTCATCCCGGAATATAGTTTTTTTGGTATGAAAATAATCCTCATATCCATCCTCATCCAGATCATTCTTGTCATAGATTGCCGGCGGGGCAAAATATCGCAGGTCTTCAAAGGCATTTTTCTTTTCCGGAAGCAGTGATATCTCCGTTCGAAGGCGCATTCCGGGATATCCGCTTTCCCTGAGAATGCGGACCTGTCTGCTGAGAACAACAGATCCCTCTTCCGTGCGGTAAATATCTGTGACTTCCGTCTTTCCTGCCCATTCATCGTCTATTTCTGTACATGCCTTTAATCCATCCTCTGTCTGTGTAATTCTTGTGTAGGGATATTCCCTGCGTATCACAGAATCCTTCTGTCTTCCATTCCAGATTTCGAGGATAACAGGTTTTGCGATCCGTCCAATAACCAGTTCCGGATTTTCCAGTTGAATTTGTTCATTCCATACATTAATCTTCATACTTTATCCTTTCACAGCTCCAGCTGTTAAACCTTTCACTAAATCCTTTTGAAAAATAAATGTTAAAATAAATGCCGGGATCATAAACAGGATCCCTGTCGCTGACATGCTTCCCCAGAAGGTCTGGAAGGATGTTACATATCCGGCAATCCCGACTGTAAGTGTCTGCGCACTCTTTGTTGAGGTAAGGGACAGGGCAAACATGAATTCGTTCCATGAAAACAGGAATGCCATGAGTCCTGCAACACCTACCGAGGATTTGGACATCGGAAGGACTACCTTTAACAGGATGCCCCATGCAGAAAGTCCATCCAGCTCTGCTGCCTCTTCCACTTCCCTTGGGATCTGTCCGAAAAAGTTTTTCAGCATCCATATGATCAGTGTCAGCTCAAACGGGATATAGGTAATGATCAGTCCAAGTAAGGTATCACTCAGATGGATGTTACGGATGATCAGGAAAAAAGGAATTACCATGGCAACCGGCGGAACCATCCTGACTGCAGTCACAGCTGCAAAGACCGGTTTTGTCTTTTCAGTTGCATATTTTGCAAAGCCGTAGGCTGCCGGGATACCAAGTGCCAGTGATATTGCACAGCTGAAAAATGTAACCAGCATACTGTTTCTGATATAAGCCGGGAAATTTCCCATAAGTACTTCTTTGTAATGTGACAGGGTTGCCGGGTGCGGGAGCAGATCTGGCGGGATCGCAAACATCTGAACATCCGTTTTTAATGATGTAATCGCCGTCCATATAATGGGAAACAGGGTAACTATGGAAAATATTGCCAGCAGCAGGAAAATCAAACTATTCATTACTTTTCTTCTGTTCACGACTATTCCTCCTCACTCATCCATTTATTGCACAAAAAGCTTAAGACACAGATGATCAGCATAACCAGAAAAGCTGCAGCCGATCCTTGTCCAAATTTCCAGTCTGAAAAGATCCTTTTATAGATAAATGTGCTCAGCACCTCTGTTCCGCCACCAGGACCACCGCCTGTCAGGATATAAACAAGATCATATATCCGGAACGCATCTGTCAGACGTATTACAAGGATGATCAGGATCGTTGGCTTAAGCTGGGGAAGGATGATATGGAAAAATGTCTGTGTACGGTTCGCACCATCAATAGATGCTGCTTCGTTCAGCTCTTCTGACAGCCCTCCAAGACCTGCCAGCAGTACAAGGATAACAAATGGGGTAGCAAGCCAGAGGTTTGCCACAATAATGGTCACCCATGATGTGGAAACCTGGGTAAACCATAAGGGTGCTTCGAGTCCCAGCTTATTCATCAGGGCATTAATGATACCGTACTGATCTGCAAACAGCCATCTCCACTGAAGTCCTGAAACAACAGGAGCCACCATCAGCGGTACAGCAAAGATAAGACGGAACACCCTTGATCCTGCAACCTCACGGTACAGCAGCAAAGCAACAACAAATCCAATGATAAATTCCAGGGTGATCGTTGTAAGTACAAAGAAGCAGGTATGCCCTAGTGCTGCCAGGAATTTGGAGTTTGTCATGACAGAAAAGTAATTCTTTAATCCTACAAACTTGAAGCTGTTATTAATGATCGCATCTGAATCTGATATACTGATGGCAAAGGCATAGACCAGCGGAACAAAAAATATAACAAGCAATACCAGACATGCCGGTGCTATCAGTGAATACCCTGCCCTTCGTCTTTTTTTCTCCCTGATAGAAATACTTCCTGTTTTTCTACTCATTATTTTTCACTACTCCTTACAATAAAACCAATATTCCGGGTTAAAAAATCCCCATACAGAAAAACCGTATGGGGATCTGTCTGCCTACTGGATCGCTTCTTTAATTGCTTTTTCAGCTTGAGCTAATCCGTCTTCCACACTCACCTGCTTCGTCATAATACCTGATAAAGTATAAGACAGTTCATTCTGGATTGTCGGGAAATTAGGGTTCTCTGTTGCGTTATGTGCATACTGGAGTGCATCGCTCATAACCTGGATGCTTTCCTTATCAAACTCTGTTAAGGTACTGTCATTATTAACGATCTCCAGGGATGAGGTTCTCGGCACTGGATTGGAATTGGCAATTCCGAGCTGTGCCAGCTTCTCAGAGGATGTTGCCCACTTTATAAATTCCCATGCTGCATCCTTATTCTTAGAGCTGCTGGAAATACCAAAGCCCCATGTCCAGGCTGCTGTAGACTGCTCTTCACCTGCAGGCTGAACCGCTACTGCAAACTTGTCACTTACCTTAGACTGTTCAGGATCCTTTGCCATAGCGAACATATAAGGCCAGTTTTTAACCATGGCAACCTTGCCCTGCATAAACATATTATGTACATCTGCATTGTCATATCCGATAGATCCCGGCATAACACTTTCATCCTCATACATCATCTTCAGCATGAAGTTAAATGCCTTCGCATTTTCAGGTGAATTCACTGTTACGTTATTATCAGCGTCAATAATGGAACCGCCTGCCTGATAGAACCAGTCAACAAGATGGGTTACCGGCTCTCCTGCCTGCTTTGCCTCAATGATCGTTCCATATACACCGTCTTTGGTCAGCTTCTTTGCTGCTTCCTCATATTCTTCCCAGGTTTTAGGAAATTCTGTAATACCGGCTGCTTCAAACAGGTCTGTTCTATAGAATACAACCGGTGTATGCACAAAGAAAGGAACAGAATATAATTCTCCATTATAGGAAGATGCATCTAATGCAGCTTCATAGAAATCACTTTTATCCTCCTCTGAAAGCTTGTCTCCCAGCGGCTCCAGATATCCTTTAGAAGCAAATTCAGAAATCCATGGCTGGTCTGTATCATAAATATCGATCGCACCACTCTGTGAGATTGCCTCCTGTACAAACCTCTCATGCATATTATCATGAGGGATTTCTACCCATTCAACTGTAATTCCTGTTGCACTTTCAAATTCGCTTACGTTATTCTTAAAGAACTCAATGTTAGGGGAACCGGATTCCACACCAATCACAAGCTTGGTTCCTGCGAAATCCGCTGTTTCTGCTGTATCCTCTGCCGCAGTATCTCCGGCTGATCCGGTCGTGCTTCCTGTATTACTGCTTCCGCATCCTGCCAGTAAAGTCATTGTTGTTATTGCACACATCATTACCTTTAAAATTTTCTTTCGCATAATATTTCCTCCTGTTGATTTAAATAACTGAATTTTTTTCCAGGAATTCACATGGCAGTATAACCTTCCTGTTCTCAGGCGTTTTGCCACTGATCAGGTCTAATAATACCTGTCCTGCCTTCTCTCCCATCTTTTCCAGCGGGATATCAACTGTTGTTAACCTTGGTCTGGTAAATCTGCACTCCTGTCTGTTGTCAAATCCGATCACAGAAACATCTTCCGGTATCCGTACACCGTCATTCAGTGCTGCATCCATAAAGCCTGTTGCCATCAGATCATTCATGGCAAAGATTGCTGTTGGTTTTTCTTCCAGCTGTTTGAACCTTTCATATGCCTTTACCCCATCTCCAAATTCCCAGGCTCCCGGAAAGATATATTCTTCCTTCAATTCCTTCCCTGCCTTTTCCAGCTGTGTGATAAAGCTTCTCAGACGCTTCTGTGAAGGCAGGGAATCCTCTGCCCCCTTGATCACCCCGATTTTCTCATGTCCATGTTTCACCAGGTACTCTGCAACATCTGCAATAACATCCATATTGTCATAGGTTACATAATAGTTCTTTTTGGATGTGTCATAGCAGTAAACCAGGACGATCGGTATACTCAGCTTGGGGATCAGTTCCATTACATCCCTGTCATGCATCGCAACATAGACAAGTCCGTCAATCTGGGTTTTGTTAAAAAGCTTTATACTTTTACTTATTGCTGACTGATAGCTGGACAATTCAGAATAATGATTTCCTGTCTTCTCAAGAAGACTCATATTATTGAGGATCACTGCATAGCCCTGCTTTTCAACGTAGTTATTGATCCCGTTAATGATCCGTGGTGTCTGAAACGCTGTGATATCTTCTACCATGATTCCAATCGTGTTGCTCTCTTTTGTCCTGAGACTTTTGGCAAACCGATTGGGACTGTAACCCTCCTTTTCAATGATTTCCATTATTTCTTTTCTTTTTTTCTCACTGACATTCCCAGTTCCGTTGATCGCGTTCGAAACTGTTGCGGCAGTTACACCCGCCAATTGCGCAATTTCCTTCATGTTCATGAGGATTCCTCCATTAGTTAATCGATTTACTAAACCTGTAAAAAAAATTCCTTCGTTGAGTTAATCGATTAATCTTTATTACAAAATACCATTCGCCAACTGAATTGTCAATCACTGAGCCCTCATTTCAGATAAGTTTGTTACTTTTCGATAATTAACATTTTCATTAACTGGTAAAATTACCGGGTTCTGTCAGGCTGTGCCTTTCCAAAATTCCTTTCTCATCAAATTTCGGAATAACGCTCTCCTTTGCTGTCTCCCCTTCCTGGATAAAAACATTTTCCATCCCAAGGGAAAGTGTATACGCTATGACTGCCTCATACTCCCTCTTTGTCACCCTCCGGCAGAGCTCTCTGCAGTCTTCCCTTTCCTTCAGTCTCTCAAAGGAGTATACTGGTTCATCAGGCTTAAGATGACCCTGTCTCCGTAATTCTGATGTATATACTCTATAACCTCTCTGGCATTCCTCTTATGTCCCGGCAGGAGCAGATGTCTTACAATAACACCCTTCTGCAGCATCCCCTTCTCATCAAATACCGGTTCTCCTGTCAGGCTGAGCATTCTGGCAAGTGCCTTCTTCGCTATCTCCGGATAATCCGGTGCAAAAAAATTTCCGTGCCAGTTCCTCTTCCATATATTTAAAATCAACGTAACTGTTCAGAACCCACTTAGTTGAAAATGATATCAGGGTTCCCAGATAGATTTTGTTTAACTGCTCCTGAAGATCCTTGATGGTCTGGTTAAGAGATTCAACAGTTTCGGAGAGATTTGCAACCTATGCGATAAGTGCAGCATTCTGCTCTATTAGATTGCAAACAAATTCTTCCGTGATATTAATTGGCATTCAGACCACCTTCTTTCCTGTTTTTTATGTTTCTATTTTACAGGAAAACCAAGGAAAAAGCGAATTCGTGAAAATTTGACTATAGTCAAAATGACGGTGGATAAGTATCAAATTTCAAGGTTCAGGTGTTGCTAAATTTATTCAAAAGCTGTAGATTACAGCTTTGAAACATGATTATTTCATTTATTTGTGGAGTAATCCACAATAGAATAATTAACGAAGTACCTGTGGTTTGATTATCCACAGATTACAGGAAACACAATGCAAAACAGAAATATTAATTTCTCTGTTTTGGTTCAAATATTACTTGAATAATCAGGGGGTTCTGAACAGTTACTATGGTTTTTTCATTTCTGCTCTGTCTCCTTTTCTTTTTTCAAATATATTGAAAAATCATTCTGAAGACATTGTGGCACCTAAAGTTAGCTTTAGGTCAAGGAGGAAGTTTTTTCTATCACTTCCGCAAGATCCGCATCGACTCCCACCGTCTTATTCTCGATCTCCTTCGGCACATAGGCATCGCCCTTGTTGATGCAGACGTAAAAAGCATTCCGCCAGTTATAGGCATACTTCCAGAAATTGTATTTGATGATGCCGGGGGTGTTGTAGCCGACACCGAGTTCGAGAAATACAACGTTTTGTCCCCTGTGATCTTCCATGAACTTCTCATACCGCTTCGCCGCAGCATCCCACCCGGCGTCCTGCACGAAAGTATTGTCGGCCCGGAGATTCATGCTCATGGGTCTGCCGCACCTCGGGCATCGGGGCACCAGTTCGGTGGGCACGGTGCACCGGATCTGTGTGCCTTCCGGCACCGTCAGTTCTCCTTCCTCGATGCAGTACCCCTGACTTACTACCATTTTTTTCACGGTCTCTTCGTTATCATAGGTCCCGCGATGGCAGGGTTTGCTGCACTGAAACAGACCGTAATCGCCCTGCGTGTAGAACAGTCTGCTCTTATCAAAGCCTGCTTTCTGGAAGCAGTGATCCACATTGGTGGTCAGCACGAAATAATCCTTATCCTTCACCAATGCAAGCAGCCGGTCGTAGAGATCCGTGGGCGCATCCATATAGCGGTTCACGTAGATGTACCGGCTCCAGTAGGCCCAATATTCTTCCAGCGTATCATAATGATAAAAGCCTCCGGAATACATGTCGGAAAAATGATAGTTTGCGGCAAAATCAGAAAAATACCGGTCAAACCGTTCCCCGCTGTAGGTAAATCCTGCTGCCGTAGACAGCCCCGCTCCGGCGCCGATTACAACCGCATCCGCCTGCCCTATTTTTTCTTTTATCGCTGTTAATTTAGTTAAGTAGCTGTCTGTAGATTCGTTCGTCCTCTTCTTTGAAAACATTAAATATCACCCTGATCTTAGAATTTGTCTTATTCTTATAATTTTTCACCGTTTGTACTGCCAGTTCCGCCGCTATTTCATTGGGGAACATAAATACTCCCGTGGAAATACAGCAGAACGCGATACTTTCCACGTTATTTTCCTCTGCAATACGCAGGCAGGCTTCATAACAGGAACAAAGCAGACGTTCCTGTTCCTCTGTCAGCCTTCCCTGTACGATAGGTCCCACGGTATGTATCACATAATCGCAGGGCAGGTTAAATGCCGGTGTGATCTTCGCCTGTCCCGTGGGCTCCGCATATCCCTGACGTTGCATAATATCATTGCAATAATTCCGCAGTTCGATCCCCGCATAAGTATGAATACAATTATCAATGCAGTTATGGCAAGGCTGATAACATCCGGTCATACCGCTGTTGGCAGCATTTACGATGGCTCCCACCTGCAGTCTGGTGATATCTCCCTTCCAGAGATAGAGATCTGTGGATAACTCCTGGATCTCTGCCAATGTTACAATACCTCTTCCGGCATTTTCCTCTGCAAGATAGGCATCCTGGATCTGCAGAAATTCCTCCGAAAGTTCACCCGGCATCCGGACATTCATAAGTGCCCGCAGAAGCGTCTTCTGCTCCTCACATCTCCCCGGAATCTGCATTTTGGCATACTGTGGCTGCTCTTCCAACAGCTTTTGTATTAAATAGTTTCTTCTCTCACTCTGGTTCATTCTCTTACGATCGCTTTCACCGGACAGTTTTCATAACAGTTGCCGCAATGCAGGCAATGGTTTTGCAGTATCCGGTACGGTTTTCCTTCCTCGATACACCGTTGGGGACATTTTGTACGACATTTTCCACAGCCAATGCATTTTTCGGTAATGTTATAACCCTTTTTTGTTATTGTACCACCACCCAGTGTATAAGTGTCCCGGAAAATAGGGTTCACACCGAGATTAAAATATTCCACCTCCGCCCGGTCGATGCAGAAAATGATGCCGATACTTCTTGTATCACCGGGATAGACATTGGCCAAATACGGCTGTTCCTCGAAAATAATATCCCGCCATTTCGCCTGTTCCTCCTCCGGTACAGCATACGCCTTGGCGGACATACGGATCATCTCTTTATATTTTGTATAACAAAGGATCTGTACTCTGCCATCTTCTAACAGTTCCCTACAAAAGTTCTTGCCCCTTGCTGTGAAAAAATAAATGGCATCGGATTCATAATGAATCGCGCTGATATTACGGATCTGTGGTGCACCGTCACTGTCCACTGTGGCAAACGCCAACACTCCCACCAGTTCCATTTTTTTCAAACATGTTGCTAAGTCCATCTTACAACTCCTCTCCCGTGATCTCGTTTCTCGTCTTCCAGCACTGGGGATCCGCACCGTAGAAGTCTCCGGTAGTACCGTTTGCCACGGCGGGACATCCCCTGCACCATGCTTTCAGTTCACATTTGCTGCATTTCTTGAATTTATCATAATCTCTGTATTTTTCCATCTGGCAGACCCAGATGTCTGCCAGCCGGTCTTCCCAGATATTCGCCACCCTGCTGTCGGTGACTCTGCGGCACGCCATGATATCCCCGTTGGAAGAAATGGTAATATGGCAGTTGCCGCAGTTACAACCTCCGTAGATCATGCCGTCGCATGCATTCTCCGGCAGCTTAAACTGGCCTGTCTCGTATTCGTACAACGTCCACAGGTGGTCTTTTCTATTAAAATAGGTCTCGCATCCCGCTGCCTCATATGCTTTGAACTTCGCATCACAGATCTCTAAAAGTCTGCGATATTCCTGCGGCGTCATACTGGTATCCACCTCACCGCCGGTGGGCACATACCGCGAAAATGCAAACACCTTAACTTTCGCTTTCACTACTTCATCAATAATATCCGGTATCTCATTCCTATTTGTCTTCGACACCGTACTCATAATAATACTTTTGATTCCTGCCCGATTGAGACAGCCGACCTTTTCCAGTGTCAGGTCGAAGCTGCCGGGCTTGCGGAACCAGTCATGGGTTTCACGCATACCGTCCAGAGACATCTGGTATTTCTCACAGCCGCACACTTTCAGCATCCGGCAGATCTGATCATCCAGATGGAACGGATTACCCATCAGGGTAAACGGAATGTCCTTGCTTTTCAGCAGAACCATCAGTTTCCAGAAATCGGGATGAAGGATAGGATCGCCGCCGGTGATATAGAAATACGGAACCCTGTTGTATACCTTGCAGAAGTCCTCGCAGTTCGCCACGACCTCCTGCATCTGCTGCCAGGTCATGCTCTTCAACTCCTTACAGCCTTCCCCGGAAAAAATATAGCAGTGCTTGCAGCGCTGGTCACATTCATCTGTGATATGCCATTGAAAAGAAAAATAACTTCTCATCCTGTCCCTCTCCTTCTTTCTCTTTTGGATTTACTTACTTATCGGAATCGCCACATGCTGTACCACAGGCTGCGGGTTTCTCCTCAGGCTTATCAGCCGCTCCACATGCCGTTCCGCAGGCTGCGGGCTTTTCTGCGGGCTTATCCCCTGCTCCACATGCCGTTCCGCAGGCTGCTGGCTTTTCTGTGGGCTTATCAGCTGCCCCACATGCCGTTCCGCAGGCTGCACTTGTCTGTGCCTTGTCCTGTCTGTTCCATCCAAAAATGTTTGCTAATGCCATTTTACTTACCTCCTGTAATATGTGTATTTTCAGGCTTTCGCCCCGTTGCATTTACAGAATAGCAAGAGCGGAACGGCAAAAAAAGTACGCACTTTTTTATTACATAGGCACCTTTTTGTAACCTATGGACGGATGCGGCCTATCATGTTACATTGTTATTGATGCCTACGGATTGTTCCGTGTTACGCACTCCCACGTCTCCGCTCCGCTTCGGTCCGTGCTAGACATGTGCCACTGGCACATAGCACCCTACCCAATATTCGCATATCGTGGGATTATCATCCCACTTTTATGCTCATATCGGGGCGGGTCCTAAGGTCTTTCACCCACTTATGAGCAAGCTCATGTGGGCTTAGACCTTTTGACCCTGGCATCATTATATTTTATACTTTTGAGAGGTGATCTTATGTTGACGAAGGACGAATTACCCGAATGCCCGGTAGCCACCACAGTACAGTTGATCGGAAGTAAATGGAAATTGTTGATAATGAGAAATTTAATGATGCGCCCCTGGAGATTCAATGAATTGAAGAAAAGTCTGGAAGGCATCAGCCAGAAGGTTCTGACCGACTCCCTCCGCTCCATAGAAGAGGACGGGCTGATCACCCGGACCGTCTACCCGGAAGTACCGCCCCGGGTGGAATATGCCCTGAGTGACCTCGGCGAGACCATGCGCCCAATCCTGGATGCCATGCAGGAATGGGGAACGAATTATAAAAACGGAACCATATAGAAAGGAATTCCGACTATGGGAATCAGATTAGTCTGCAGTGACCTCGATGGTACACTTTTACAATATGGAAAAAAAGAATTGGAAGGCGAGATTTTTGACCAGATCCGGGCACTTCATGACCGGGGGATCCTGTTTTGCCCGGCGTCTGGAAGACAGTATACCAGTCTGCGGAAGCTGTTCGCTCCGGTGGCGGATTGCTGTATTTTCTTATGTGAAAACGGTGGCGTGATCTACAAGGACGAGCTGTGCATTGCGAAAAATCCCATGCCCCGTGCCCTGGCGGAAGAGATTGCAGAAGATCTGTGGAGCCGGAGTGACGGGCAGGGCGAAGTCATGCTCTCCGGACAGAATACGGCTTATCTGATGGAACGTGGGCTGGGAATGCTGGACAGAATAAAGTTTATTGGCAACAACTATCAGGTCATTCAGGATCCTTCCGAAATTCCGGAGGATATCGTAAAGGTCTCTGTATATCTCCATGAAGGCGTAGCGGCTTATGCTGACCGCTTCGTCCCCCGCTGGGAGCAGGCGAACTGTGCGGTGGCGGGACCTTACTGGATCGATACCACCCTTGCCAACAAAGGCATCGGTGTCACCTCTATCTGCAGGATCCTTGGTATTGACCTTACAGATGTCATGGCATTCGGTGACAATTATAACGACGTATCCATGCTGGATATCGTGGGACATCCTTATATTATGGATGGTGCAGCGGCGCCCCTTCGGGAAAAATACCCGGATCACACGCCGCGCCCGGAAGACATTTTGCGAGAAATTTTAAACGGATACTCTTAAGCCATGTCCGGATGATCTGCTTTTTCCGGAGGTATTCTGCGACTTAGGCTGCTTCCTTCTGTCTCGTGGTAAAAGTACTGTTTTCGTAATGCCCGTTATATTCCGGCAATAATTTCTTTCACTTCTTCTAGCGGTTTGTCTGTAGCGGAGGCTATCTGCTCTGCCGACAGACCATTCTTATACATTTTCAGAATGAGGCCGGCTTCGCCTTCTATTCGGCCTTCTATACGCCCCTTTTCTCGTCCGATTGCAATTCCTTTTTCTTCAATTCCTTCGCCTAAATTGCACATAGCGCTCACATCCTTTCTCATATTTTCTTCTATGGGAATATTATACTCATTTCCTATGATGTTCAGCTTTTCATCTACACTCAATTCCTGGGACAGCAATGCCCCCAGCAAGCGGTGTAATTCGTAGGTTTCATCATGTTCCGGCAGTTCCCTTGCCAATCCTATCATTACGATGTTGATCAGATCCAGATTTCCCTTCCACTCATAGGAACCGATCACATCCTCTTTGGTAAGGTGGATATGGCTCATAGTATTCTCATCCATATTCATGCATACCCAGATGGAATACACACGCTTGATGTCATCGTAGCGGGAATTCTCAAAATCCCTTTCCTTCTGGGAAGAGACAAGTCTGCTGACATAGAAAATTGCCCGGTTTAAGATCTCGTACTCTCCCGGTTCATCCTTCTGTGCTTCTACGTTAATAATGATCTGCGACAGACCATCCTTCGTCCGCACATAAAAAACAATATCAAATCTCGCCAGTCCTTCGTTGATCTCCTGACTTTCCGTATTAAAACCAACAATACGCTGTCCGTTTTTGTCAAGCACTGCGTTGGTCAGCCCCGGCTCCACAGGCACAGTGCTGATATAAGGGGTTCCTTCTATGCAGTTTGCAACTGTTTTGGGATTCATCCCCTTAAATTCATCCACAGTTTTGATCAAAATCTGTGCCAGAACTCTTTTGTGTCCTACCAGCCGCTTCACTCTTGCATCATACTGTGCTTTCAGATCGGCTGCTTTTACCGCATTCTTCAATTCTGTATTCAATTAATTTCCTCCTTTTGTGTCAGGCAACTATAGATATTTTCAGACGCAAAAGGAATCTATACATATCTATATTATAGCTTACCTGTTTTTGTGATACAACTGGTTTTCTGTGGTGTTTTGCCTCCCCTTATTCTTCTGTTGTATTATCTTGAGGGTTCGGCTGACTTTTTTATCAAAGTCTCAGACATCAGCTTTTGCTGACATAGAAATTTTCATAAGTGAAGTGTACTTATAAACAAAGCATACTCTATGTTTTCTAATTATGCAATAACTATATTTCAAAATGATATCATTTAAGGGGACCTTTTACGATCCCCTCGTACATTGCATGTAAAACAAACAAAATCGTTACCTTCCTTCGTTTATTTCCTCCCAGTGCGCTTTTGTCATTACATTTGTATGACCAGTTCTTACTTCCTTCAGTAAAGGCACGGGAACATTTTCGCAGGTATGATGGTACACGAAACCGACCTTTTCCTGCACTCTTTTGGATTTTTGATTTCCCTCATAATATCCGCACCATATGGTGTTCATCCCAAGTTCTTCGAATCCATGGCGCAGAATTTCCTTTGCGGCCTCCGGCATGTACCCTTTTCCCCAAAATGGCTGTCCCAGCCAATAGCCCAGTTCACACTCGTCCTCACGGTCTGTCATATCCGTGTGGCCCTTCAATTTCAGTTCAATGGCACCGATTGCTTTCCCATTCTCTTTTTCACAGATGGCATAGCACTCCGGACCATTGAATACATTTCTGATCACATCGAGGCTTTCCTCTACGGACTTGTGGGGTGGCCATCCTGCGATAGGGCCGACTTCCGAATCTTTTGCATACTCATATAAACTCTCTGCGTCTGCCTCTGTCCATTTTCTTAATACTAATCTTTTTGTTTTCATAAATAATCATTCTCCCATATAAGTGCAACCTCAAACTTCTCTTTTTTCTTGGTCATAGACCTTTTTCGAGTATAATATTGCAATAATCGTTGCTGATAATAAATACACCAATAATAAAATTGTACTGGTTATTCCATTGGCAAATGCAGCCGTAATAATGGTCAATACTCCTGCAACAACAATACTGATGGCTCCAAAACGGTTACTTTTTCTCCATGTATTATCATTATACATACTCCAGGCCGTTCGAAACCCAACTACCGTATTTCGCTTTGCCTTTGTCATATAATTTCCTACTACAACAAAAATAATTCCACATAAGATGCAGGAAATCCTTGCAATATCAACTGTTACCTTTGAACCATTCACATTTTCCTGCACACAAGAGGAATAAAGGATACAATAATTCATAATTCCAAACATGATAGCCTGCGATAGTCCTACCACGCATAGTACCCTTGCGGAGGAATTTGCTTCCATACGTTCTTTATCCGTACTTGCTTTCACGGTCTTTTTTTCGAATGTACCAATTAAAAGGTGCCAAAAGAATGTAACACACAAAATAACTATCGGAAAAATAAAAATTCCGATTTTATGCGGTATCATATCCGGTATCACCTGTAACATCATACTTGCAACCACCACTGGTAGCACCGCAACAATCCACATGATTTTTTTCATCCCTTTGCTCCTCCAAACTGGTTAATCCATAGAATTAATTCATCAAAAACTGTCGTATTGATTTCGTAAAATATAAAGTTTTTTTCCTTATATTCGGATACTAAGTCGGCGCTTTTTAACAGTTTTAAGTGGTAAGACAAAGCAGCCGGTGTGACTTGTAATTTTTCGGCAATCTCCCCGGCATTTAATCGGCCATCTTTTAGCATTATCAGAATCTCTCTCCGTTGTTGATCCGCCAATACTTTAAAAATATTCGTTTCTTTCATAATCTTCTTACCCATTTAAAATTATCTTTAAATAGAATATAGCATACTCCCTTTTGCTTGTCCACAGGTATTTAAAATATTTTTGAAATAGTTGTGTCTTCCGAAACATCTTTATTCAACTGGGGTGTGACGCTAATATTTACATAGATGAGAATGACAAACAGACTGTTATTTTCGCTTATCCAAATCTGTTCACAAATCCTTCTACCCTACAGGTAATCCGTCTGGAAATCGGTGCATTAGCAGCCTGGACACCTGCTAAAATTGCAAGCATTGAACCGTATACAGCTGTATACTACCCAAAAATCTTTGAGCAGAAAAATACTGAAATTCATGCCTCAACGATATTCCAGACATTACTATGATCTTTATAGAATGGCCCAGACCCCAGTAAAAGATGTTGCTTTCTCTCACATAGATCTTCTGAAAACAGTTGTTGATTTCAAAATGAAATTTTATCCAAGAGCATGGGCTAAATATCCGGAAGCAATTCCCGGCACCTTAAAGCTGATTCCACCGGAATACCGCTTTCCAGCCCTCATCAATGATTATGAAGCTATGAAAGATATGTTATATGGCGATATTCCAAGCTTCAATACTATTATGGAATCAGTTCACCAATTAGAGAAATTCTGATAATCCGCAATGATGCCCAGCTCTATTTTCATTTTCAAAATACGCAGAACCGATTCGTTGAGGCGTTCCTCGGTGATCTCACCGGTTTCGACCGCCTTGATGACTGCGGGTACCTGTACTTCAAAATCGGTGCAGCACAGCATATCGTTTCCTGCCTGTACCGCCCTTACGGCAATCTCCGCATCCCCGGCGAACTGCCGTACTCCTTCCATGACCAGATCATCGGTAATGATCACGCCGTCAAACCCTAATTCATTACGCAAAATATTATGTACCGACAGAGATATGGAGGCCGGCTCCTGATCATCCATGCAGGAAACCACATTGTGGGATACCAGTACCATATCGGCTCCGGCATCGATTCCTGCCTGAAACGGCAGAAAGTCAGAATTTACAAATGTTTCATAAGGACGTTCATCATAAGCAACACCGGTGTGCGTATCGGAGTTATTGCCATATCCCGGGAAATGCTTTAATACACTTCCCATCTGTTCCTGCGACATGGTCTGCACGACGGTCCTCACATACTCCGTCGTCTGTTCCGCATCCTGCCCGAAACTGCGGGCATAAATAAAATCCTGCGGATCCTGTGATACATCGCATACCGGAGCAAAATTCAGATTAATTCCCAGGCTCTGCAGTAATTGACATTTTTCCTGTGTGTCGCTCCGAATAAGATCCCATCCGCCCTGCGCATACAGTTCCTGAGGAGAGGCAAAAGGCGTTTCCCGCAAGTTCGCATTTTTGCTGACACGGTTTACCGTGCCGCCTTCCTCATCCACACCGATCAGCAGAGGCACTTTTGCAGCATTCTGATAGCTTTGAATGGCTGCTGTTACTTCCTCTTTTGTCTTCCCGGCAAAATCCCGGGCAAATAAGATATATCCGCCGAGATGATACTGCGTCACTTTGGATGCTGCATCCGTCTCCGGGCACCGGGCGATGAACATCTGTCCGACTTTTTCCTCTAAGGTCATTCCTGCCAGGAGTCCTTCTGCCCTCTGCTCTACAGGATCTTCCGTTTTCACCGGTTCGCTTTCTTCTGTCTCCGGCAATTCCGTAGGATCTGCACTGTTCTCCGCACCGTTGCCGCTCACATCAGAATCCGATACACTCTGTTCCGACATAGGCTCCGGCTGAACTTCCGGTATTATTTCCTGTGCAGACTCCTCTGTACTTCTTAAATTCCACAACAAAAAAACCAGAATTCCAACACATATGACAGATAACACGATCACTACGATATTCCGCACCTTTTTCATTTCGCATTTCTCCATAATATTATTATAAAGATGCCAGGGGCAAAAGGTCTAAGCCCACATGAGCTTGCTCATAAGTGGGTGAAAGACCTTAGGACCCGCCCCGATATGAGCATAAAAGTGGGATGATAATCCCACGATATGCGAATAGAGGGGAGGATTGTGAGAGTACGTAGCACGGAACAATCCGTAGGCATCAAAGTCAGGGTCAAAAGGCCCCGGTCTTCGGCTGATACTTCATACTCGATACATTATATACGGTAATAAACGCCTTGGGATCCAGTTCATTGATAAATTTCATTAACTTCTGGTACTCGCTTTTGTCCACAATGGTGATGATCTCGTTGTGTTTTTCAAAATGATAGGCACCGGTGGCTTCATAGATCGTAGCGCCGCTGTGCAGATCTCTTGTAATAAACTGGCGCAGTTCTTCTTCTTTTTTCGTGATAATGCAGACACGCCGCTTGATATTATTGTCAAAAATAAAATGATCCAGAATGATTCCGTTGAAATAGGTACCCAGGATACTTAGCACCACCGTTTTCTTATCATATACCAGTGCCGCGGACAGCGCCACACACATACCGGAGAGAGACATAGCCTTACCCAGTTCCATATGGAGATATTTGTTCATGATCTTTGCTACAATATCCAGTCCTCCGGAAGATGCATTCCGGTTGAACAGAATGCTGAGTCCCACGCTGACCACCAGAATATAGCAGAGCACGTCCAGCTCCTGACTGTCTGTCAGGGATCCGAAATTCGGAAACAGAATCTCGAAAAGTCCCAAAAATATCGGCAGCATCACAGAGGTATACACCGTTTTGACTCCGAACTCTCTGCCACAGGTAACAAATCCGATCAGTAACAATACCACGTTCAGAATCATGGTAATGGCAGACAACGGAAGCGGAATAAAGTTAGCCAATACGATTCCCAGACCGGAGATGCTGCTGACCGACGCGTGACTTGGCACCAGGAAAAAGTAGACTGCTGCCGCGATGATGGCCACCGCCACAGTCAGGATCCCTGTCTCCTTCATTATTTCTGCATAATTTATTTTTTTCTTCATAATAACATTTTCTCCAACGATATATTTTAATTTGTTTCTATACTCTTCTCATCTTATTATTCTTAGAGTACTATTACAGCGGCATCAAGTCCCTCTATTTTTCCATCAAAGGGATTCTCTCTAAGTAAATCATATTTTTGCGCATACTCATTAAACATTCTTGCGCTGCTGCTGCAGTTGAAGATCAAAGCGAGTGTCTCTTCTCCATTTTTTCTGGTCAGGACGATCGTCTCTTCCTCGTCCCTTGCAGCTAGTTCCATCGGTTCACCCTCTACGATACATGCATGGTTTTTTCGCACCTTCAGCAGCTGCTTATACCATTCAAACATCTCTTTATCCTGGTATTCTTCATCCCAGTACATGCCACGTCTGCAATCCGGATCATTTGCTCCGGGCATCGCGAATTCATCTCCGTAATAAATCATGGGCATTCCCGGTAATAACAATTGAAAAGCTGCAGCCAAATGCTGCTTTTTCTTATTATCATCACATAGATGTAGAAATCTTGCTGTATCATGGCTGTCGATCAGATTCCACATTAGAGGATAGCATTTTTTGTTTAAGCGCCCCTTCAAATATCCAAGATTCTGTATAAACTGGCTGACATTGATTTTTTCATCTGCAAGCAGATCTATGAGATTCAGGTAAAATGGATAATTCATGACCGTATCCCATTCATCTCCCTCAAGAAAATCTCCTGCATAATGCCAGATTTCTCCAATGATCAGCAGATCCTTTTTTACTGCCTTAACAGCCTTTCTAAATCGCTTCCAGAAGAAATGACTGATTTCGTCACCTACATCCATTCTCCATCCATCGATATCGCATTCCTTAATCCAATAACATGCAACATCTGTAACGAATTTTTCAACCTCCGGATTTTTCAGATTTAACTTTGGCATTCCGCCATAATAACCAAAACATTTGAAGTTAGGAGTTTCTCCTTTTTCACCCTTCAGCGGAAATCTCTCGATAAAATACCAGTCCAGATATCTGGATTTATCTTCTTTTTCTATAATATCCTTAAATGCAAAAAAATCTCTTCCTGTATGGTTGAATACCGCATCCATCACTACTTTCATTCCACACTCATGCGCTTTTTGCACCAGCTCCTTAAGATCCTCTGTTGTTCCGAAGGAAGGATCAATCTGGTAATAATCAGTGGTATCATATTTATGGCAGGAATCCGATTTAAAAATAGGTGTTAAATACACAACATCTATTCCCAGCTTCTGAATATGATCCAAATGATCAATAATTCCTCTGAGATCACCATGCAGATTATCCTTAGATGTAATGGGGGCTTTATACCACAGCTCCTTGTCTATTGGCTGTGATGCTGCAAAGCGAGATGGAAAAATCTGATACACAACCTTGTTTGCTGCCCACTCCGGCACCTCAAACATTTCTTCCTCACGAAGGTTTTGCGGACAGTCGAACATTCTGTCCCTGTTTGTAATGCATTCCCTGCTAAACTCATAGTTGCCGTAATATACCTTTTCTCCCTGCATATCCGTAAATTCAAAATAATAACGGAGGCATATTAAATGCATCTGAAGCTGTGCCTCATAATAATCATGAAACTGTGATGTGGCAACCTTCTTCATCGAAATCGTCTTTCGTGTATCCTTCCATCCCAATGGTATGTACTTGTCCTCATAATGAAGAATGATCTCTTTTATATCATCTTTTTTTACCTGCACACGTATCACAAATAAATCCTTATCGATTGCATAGCAGAATCTTTTATCCATATCATGAAGAATTGCTGAATATTCCATAATTTTTTCCTTTCTATAGCTCGAAAAAAGCGTTTTTTCCTTCTTGATTATAATTCCTTTTTATTATGCTGCACAAGTCACAAAACGATAAAAAGGTCACCGTTTCTGCCTGTTCTGTTGGGGCAACGGAGCTGTAATAGATTTTTTCTTCTTCAACTGTAAAAGGTGGGCGCTTACGCTCCCACCTTCACACTTTTATTCAATTACTATGTCAGATACTTATTCTTCTGAACCACTCTTTTTCCTTACATAGAATATGGCTCCAATAACAATCAGCATAATACAGATACGCCCTGATTCTTTCTCATCTTGTCTATATAATTATATTCTGTATCTCCCTCACAGAATACTGCAAACCTCTTCTGGAGGACTCTTGTTTTTCTACTCAAATGCCGTACCTCCCAATATTCCCTTCATATAAAACTCATATATCTTAGTGTTTTCATACCTCACTTCCGGAAAATCTGCTAGAGAATACAATTCTGATGTCAATTCATCTTTACTTTTTGTAATGAAATAAATCTGCTCTTTCATGTATGTCTTCAAATTTAGGTGTAATACATTATGTGTAGAAAATACAAACTGCCCTCTGTGCTCCATACCGTTAATATACGCAATAACACGGTCTGACAAGATTGGATTAAGAACCCGGTCCATCTCATCTGCAAATACCACTTTATTTTCATATACCACGCGAAATATCTGTACAGCCCATGCAAAAAATTCTCTGACACCGGTTGAATCCTGTGATAATTCTCTCTTAAACTGCTTTCCCTGTGCATTCTTACGAATTACCAGAGTTTTAGAATAAGGCTTCTCATCATCCACTTCAATTCCGCAAATGCTGTAATCTACCATCTTAAAAATTTCTACATATCTTGGATCTTTCATAATTTCAAGATCCCGTTCCTGCCTGACAATGCTGTCTATATTGTCAGAGGGGATATTACCCGGATATAGGACATTTAACATCCATTCAACAGTTGCTGACGCATCCTTATTTCCGAGAAGAGCCAGTTTAACTACAAATAATCCGTTACTATTATTGCTATTCTTAAGAGCAGCTGTCACTTCCCTGGCTGTTCCTCTTTGTAATGTATATATGTTCTCCTGATCCCGTAAAATATCAAACACTACATGCTCAGCTGATTTCCGCTGGCTGCTTCTGATAAGTTTTTCGCTATAGATTCCTTTTGTATCAACAATAGTTTCATACTCATAAATATAATGATTCCCCGCTAAGAATACTACATTAAATTTCTGTTTGGGATTATTACACTCCATCAAAGTATCTGCGTTAATATATGAATTAACAGACTGCACTTTCATGTTTGTATCAAACAATGATTTCAGATATTTTAATCCATTTATAAAGTTGGACTTACCACCTGCGTTCTCACCTACGATAACTGCCGTTTTCAGCAAGTCGTATCCTGTTTCTGTTGTAATATAGTTATCCGGAAAGCGCTTCTTTACTTTCCCGCCTGGTGCTTCTAATGAAAACTCACACTCTTCCTTGAACGAACAAAAATTGTCAAACATATATCTTATGAGCATACTTCCACCGCCTTTCAATAATCATTATATACTAAAAAGATCCGATGTAAACCAGTTTTTTGTTTTACATCGGATCTTTTTATAGATATCATGTTAAAAAGTGAGCACCAAATATTAAATACATACTTTTAGCTGTTTTTTGTTGATTTTGCTCTTTCTATTAAATCGTGCAACTCCTATGAAATCATCATTATTCTTCTTCTGAACCACTCTTTTTTCTTACATAGAATACGGCTCCAATAACAATCAGCATAATACAGATACCTATAATAATGATTATCGTATTATTCCATGTATATTTTGAAGTGCTGTCATCTGTCTTAGACGCAGGAATGGTTTCATCAGATTTGTTGTCTGCCTGACCGTTATCACTCATAATCCTGGTATCAACAACAATCGTGTAATCTGATGCATGGGTAAATACAAGTTCCGCATTTCCATCCGGATCAATCTGTCCGGCACTGATAAATTCCAGTTCTCCGGTCTGTTCATTGTAGTAGAACAGGTTCGCATACAGTCCTGCATTCTTTGATTCCATGTTGACGGTCAGTGTGGCTGTAAATCCAAACTCTCCGTCATAAGCAAGCGTCAGGTTCATGGAAGAACGTTCCCCTGTCACGTTGTTGATCACATCCACAGGAATGGATTTTCCTGCATCGGCTCCGACTGTCACATCAAAATCAATATCTCCGGCTGCATCAGTAATATCCTGTCCATTGATTTTCCAGGAAAGACCATTTCCCATGTCAAGAACAAGTGTTGTATCTTTGCCCTTGATACTGTCAATTACATCTTTCGGTACTACCGTCGTTCCGTTCATTGCAACCGTTACCGTATCGCCTGCCTTAGCTTCTTCAAGCTGTGGCTTGATCACATCCCAGCCTTCCTTGCCGCTGTCATCCTTGATGTATGGCTTAATTGAAGTACCATTGTCCTTACCATTATCCGTATCAGGCTGTGGCTTCTGATTCTGATTACCATTGTGTGTGCCAGACTGCGGTTTCTGGTTTTGGCTGCCATTATCCTTGTTGCTGTCATCGGACTTGATCTTAGCGATCGGCTGTGTGTAACTGTGTCCGCACTTGGAGCAGGTGTAGGTCATGATGCCTTCCTCTGTTGTCGTTGCAGCTTTGGTTACTTTTGATACATAGCTGTGTCCTGTTGCCGGAATATTCTCCGTGTAGCTGTCTCCACAGGAACAGGTATAAGACCTTACCCCTGCCTCTGTACAGGTTGCTTCCTTCGTAATGCTTCCCGTATAGTTGTGAGTGTGCTTTTCCTCCGGCAGCTTCGCAATGCTCTCTGTGTAGCTGCTGTTGCATCTGGTGCAGGTGTAGGTTCTGATGCCTTCCTCGGTTGTCGTTGGCTGCTTTGTTACGGTTACTTTATAATCATGTCCCAATGCTGCCAGCTCTTTTCCGGTACTCATAAGTTTATCGCAGTCCGTACAATAGGTATCTCCTGCGTATCCGGTCTGCGTGCAGGTCGCTTCCCGCTGATTCCGTATTTCAGTGTGCGTGTGATCACATTCTCTTCTTGTAATCGTAATGCTTACACTTTCTGTCTCATAATTTCCCTTGTCAGCTCCTATATAAACCGCAGTCGCCGTCACAGCCACACCATCTGCAAGCACCGTGTCCTTATCTGCCTCCTGCCAGCTCCATCCTTCCTGAAGTGTAATATTGCCAACCTTCTTTGTGCTGTGTGCCGGTGTCATTGCAGCTTCCGGCATGTTTGGAGCTTTCGCTGCCTTATTGACCGTAACTGTTATTGTTCTAGTTACTGTATTGTAGTTGTTTGTGTCATCAGGTGTAAATACTGCCTGATAGCCTTTGTTGTTTACAGTCGGAATGATGTTCGTTCCTGTAAAGCTCCATGTTCCGGCAAGTGAATTGCCATCTGCCCCTGTCACACTTCCGCCTGTTATATCTGAACCGGTAAGCGCAGCATCCGGATTGTATCCACGCTCTGCAACGGTTGGTACTGTTACAACTATCGGAGTTGCCTTGGCTACTGTGATGGCTGCTGTTCCGGTAAGTTCCGCGTAATACGTACTGTCTGCCGGCTTGAATACCCAGCCCGCCTGTGTGGTTCCGGCTGCCGGTATCTCGTCCGGATTGCTCCATGAAAGAATACCTTCTATCACATCATCTGTACCGGCTTCCACAAAAACGGTATTTCCAAGTGTCAGCTTTGAAACCTTTTCCCCATAGGTCAGCGCATTGCTTCCATCTACAGATACGGTGTTTCCGCTCTTAATCTCTACCGTCTTCTTATCTGTAATACTAATCGTCAGCGTGTATCCAGCATTCGCATAGTTCTCCATCGAAGCTGTTACCGTGATAATTGCTGTCTTTCCAACCTTGGACGCATCTACCTGATTTACTTTATAGGTCAGATTTCCGGCTGTATCGACTGTTACCTCACTTAAAAGCTTCTCTGTATCTGTCTTTGCAACCGCATATGCTGTAGTTCCCCTATCCGTCGGAAGCTTTCCTGCAATATTCACACCGATTGCCTTACCGTCTGAACCGGAAGCATACGCATAGGTCTTATTTTCCGTGATGCTGGAAACGGTGAGTGGGCGTTTGGTAATATTTACCCAGGCGGAGCCGGAAGCATCCGCATAGCCGAACTGGGAGACCTTATAAAATACGATCTTTGGACCATTCGTGAAGTTGGTGTAGGTCAGGCTGTCCTGTGTGCAGCTATCTGCGCTTTCGCCGTATTTTACGGTTGCGCCACTGGGCACGCCGGTGAGGGTGATTCCGTGCGCCTTACCGTCATACACACCATCATAAGCCTCAGGCGAAATGCCGCTGAAGTTCTTCTGCGTGAGTTTGACCTTGATCTGCGCCGTCACAGGCATGCCGGGCTGCTCCACCTCGTTAGCAATCGAAGTAAGATCTAATGTTCCGGTGAGCGTCTGCTCCTCCAGCGTATTCGGATTATAACCGCTCCATGTGACGGGGATCTTATCAAATGTTTTGCCGTCCTCCGTGGTGATCGTCACGGTTTCGGGTAGTCCCAGCTCTTCCAGCGCCGTTCCGTAGGGCTTGTCCGTAATGCCAGTCAGCGTATGGCAGCTCTTTACCGTACGCTTGACAACCGTTACGTTATAGTCCTGAGTCAGCTCCTTGTAATTATTGGTATCTGTGGGAGTAAACACAATCGTGGTGGTCTTGCTGCCTGCGCTGTCCCAAGATTTCGCAGCACCTGCCTTGAAAGCGAAGGTGCCTTCGCCGCTGCCGCCGGTGAGGGTCGCTTCACTGTTGACATAAACCGATGCAGAAAGCGTCGGCCATTCGGTCACCACCGGATTAGCCTTCTGAATGGTATACTCCACGCTGGCAGTGGCAGCCTTGTTACCCTCGCCCACCGTGATGCTGGCGGTGTACTCGCCCGCGTCGGTGGGGAGCGCGCCGTTTTCCAACATCTGTTGACCATACGTGCCCGTCTTTATGTAGCTGATGGTGATCCCACTCGCCGCCGGACCCTGCCAATCGCTGCTTGCAGTCACCGTGGCGGGTTTGCCTTCCCCGCTGTAGGTCAGCTCGGCGGGGGCCGCAATGGTCACGCTGCCGCCGTTTCCGTCGGTCAGATAGCAGCCCTCTGCCGTACACTTCGCGGTGATGGTCGCGCCGCTTGCCGTGTACGTCCAGCTATGCTGATGCTGGGTCACGGTGAACGGCTCGCTGTAGCAATTGTAGCCGTTGCTGCACTGGACGTAAATGTGGTACTGATAGCTCTTGTCTACGGGCAGCCCGGAGATTGTGAGCGTCTTGCTCTTCTCGCCGGTATGCGTTGCAGTATTAACTTTTTTGAAACTCGTGGTCCAGTCGTTTTCTGATTCGTTAAACAGCTCCCACCAGTAGTAGTAGGTGACGTTCTCCGTTTCGGGCTCGGACGCGATTACCGCAGTCAGCGTGATATTGCCGTCCGTCGCAAACGCCGAGCTTCCGGTGTAGTTCGTATCGCTATTCGGATAGATCTTTTCGACCGCGAAGGGGGCTTTTTCAACGGTGACTTTTGACGGGATTGAATTGGCGTTGGGGAGCCATTCATTATCCGTTGTTTTTTTGTAAGCGTACCCCTTCGCCAGCAGCGCGTAGGGCTTGACATAGCCGGCATCGCTCGTGATCGCGCCGTAGCTGCCGCCGCTGAGGCTGGCGCTGCTGCCGTCGTCCTTTACAGCCACACGGCTGAAGGTGCCGTTGCTCAGCGAAAGCTTTCCGCCGTTCTTCGCCGTGACAATGGCGAGCTTCGTATCCTTGTCCTTGACGGTCAATTCCGCGTCTTTGCCGTCCACCGTCACATAGAAGCCTCCGTTGCTGCCCGTGACCGTCAGAGAAATGCCCTTGGCGATGAGGTCCACACCATCGACCGTTTTCCCGCCGGTCGCCAGCGTCACCGGCCCGCGGGTCAGCTCATAGGTGGTCCGCTTCCCGTTGACAGTGTCATCCACATTCTGATACAGCGTGATGGTCTTTGCACCGTCCGCCGCGTTCGCCGCCTCAATGGCAGTGGCAAAGGCCGTGTACCAGCTCGTCTTGTCGCCGATGGTCAGCGACGCCGCCATCTGCTTCTTACAGACACTGCAAATGCCCTTGCCGTCCGTGCCGCCGTTGTGCGTATGCGACACGACCTTGACATTTTCCAGCGTATTCACTCTATCATTGGTCACAGCCTGATTATCACTTGCTCCGTAATACGCCGCGCCCTCCGCCAGCAGGTCGGCGAGTTTGCGGTCGCCGTTGGTTTTGATCATCGTAAATGTGCCGCCGGAGAGCTTGACTTTGGTGGTGTAAAAATCCGCGAAGGTAAACGTGCCGCCGGTGATCGTCCCCGTGACATTGTAGTCAAACGTAACGCCGCCATATTTCTTTTCATTATTAAAGCTGCCGCCGCTGATGTTCGCGATGCTGCTGCCGTTGAATTTGACATTACCAGTGAAGGTACCGCCCTTGGCGTTCAGCGTACCGTTCACCTCGACGGAGGCGTCGGTAAATGTGACGCCCTCCTTCACCGTCGCCGTGCCGTCGATGGTCGCACCTTTATAGCTGCCGCTGGCAAAGGTCACGTCCGCGTTTTTAGCGACCGTCACATTCTTGGCGGTGTGCGTTCCGCCCTTCAGCGTCAGCGTGCCGGTCAGCGGCATGGAGGTGCCGAAAGCATACATATCCCGCAGCAGGGTCAGCGTCGGCTCGGTGCAGCCCTCATTGCTCCAGCCGTTCAAGGTCTGGATGGCCTCTACATAGCCGTGTTCCAGCGCACTGTCTTCCGTGAAGTAGGCAGTCTTGGTCGTGCCGTCGGTGCTCTGGGCGGTAATTTTCGTATACAGGTCCTTGTGGCACACAGAGCACACGGGGTTGCTGTCATCGGCGCACTGATGGACGCACTCCGGGAACTGCACCTTGTACGTTGTATAGCCGGTCAAGTCCACAATTTTAGCGCTCTTATCAACGATGCTCCATGTACCGTCCTTTTCGCCGTACAGCTCGCACTTTGCATGGTTGGTTTTCAGCAGGTCTTGAACGGTGAGGCTCTTGCTCTTCGTGCTGTCCGTGATCTTGCCGATGGTGCAGGCGTTTGTATTGCCATTCCACAGCTTCAGATTGTAGCCCGTACTTGTGGAGCCAGCCGCAGCATTGCTTAATACCAACTCGCCGATTTCGCCGCCAAAGCGCTCCAATGCGCCGCCGGCCTGCAGCTCCACGCGCGAAATCTTGCCGGTGTAGGAGTCGCCGACTGCAAGCGTTCCGTTGGAGGAAACGTAAAACGTGACATCGAGCGCCTGCGTTCCGCCGCCTGTTCCGGAATCCTTGACCGTCAGAGTCCTGGGTTTGTTCCCACCTCCGACGCTAATGTAATAACGCTCGCTGCTGACAGTTTTGCCATTCAGATCCAGCGTCGCTGAGTAGGTGTAAGAAGAAGAGCAATTTCCTGCGAGTGTCACATCCCGCAGCAGCGTCACGGTGTTGCCTCTGGCTGCATCAAACGCCTTCGTCAGCGTCTGATAATAGGCGCTATCGCCCACGCGCGCGTCGAATTGCGTATGGCACTTCTTGCAGGTGTAGCCGGTATCGTCCATCTCGTGCGTGCAGGGCACAAGATAGACCTTGCCGTCATCGCCCAGGCTGGTCACGCAGTCGGCGGCGTCCGCCTTGAAGTTCTCGGCGCTGAGCGTCACGCCGCTTGCCGGTTCGGCGATGGCCCCAAGATTTATGCCTTCACGCACGCCCACACGGATGACCGAATCCTCTCTCAATGCGCCTGATACAAGAATGGGCAGCTTCCAAGCTTCATTGGCGTAATAACCGGCCTTCACCGAGCCGGAAATAGTGAGCTCAGGAGTGTTGCTTTCCCTTCCGTCGTAGTAAACGTCATATTGAGAGTTGTCGGTAACGGTAGCATCGGTGAGGGTAATAGCGCCCTTTCCATAGATGCCGCCGCCCTCAAAGGTACTGTTGTTTCCGGTGATCGTCACATTCTCGACGGTTACCCCTCTCTCCGAATAAATGCCGCCCCCGTGGCCATAACTTGTATTCCCCGTGGCGGACGCCTTGTTGCCGGTGATCGTGGCGTTGGAGATCGAAACTGTGCCGGCGTTAAAGTGGATATAGATCCCGCCGCCGTTGCCGGCGGTCGCCTTGTTGCCGGTGATGGCTCCGCCGTCCATGGTGAAGCTGCACTTCTCACCCACATATACGCCGCCGCCACCGCCGTCAGACGCACCCGCAGTGTTATCGGAAATGGTTCCGCCATGCATGGTGAATCTTGGCGGGTCGGTCTGATTCGTCGTGCCGACAAGGAACACACCGCCGCCGCTGCCTGCTTTATTACCGGTAATCTCTCCACCATACATGGTAAAGGACGAGCCGGTCTGATAGGCGCTGCCCTTTATACCGACCTGCACGCCGCCGGTGATCGTGCCGCTGTACAGTTCAAATTTGCCGCCGTTGACGGTCACTTCGCCTTGAACCCTGCCGCTGCCGATGCAGTCGGTCAGCGTCAGCGTCGCGCCGCTGCCGATGGTGATTTTGCCGTTGATCGTCTGCCCGTTCAGGCAGAGGTTGACCTCGCCTTCTGGCACAGCCCAGCTCCCCGACACAGACCGCGTCAGATAATAGCTGCCCGCAGAATTAGGCAGGGAATCGGCTGCCGTCCATGCTGTGCTGTTGTTATGGGTATGACCGTTGTACCGCTGTCCTTGCCGCAGACACAGTGGGTATGCTCGCCGGACTGTGCGTCCGCCAACAGCGCGGTCTGGCTGTTGAACCAGCCGAGCAGCGCCTCGAAGTCTGCGCCGGTGATCTGCGCCTGCTGCTCTGCGTTCAGTGCTTCATAAGCATCATACGCCGCCTGAATGTCGTCATAAGCTGCGTCCAGCTCGTCGGCGGTCATGCCGTCCAACTCACTCACGATGGGCAGCGCATCGATCATCGTCTGCACAGCGGATACCGCCGCGTCCGCATTGTTCCCGGCGTTTTCATCCTCGCCGCTCTCCGGCGCATCTGCTTTACTGTCCTCAGCGCCACCGGCGTCAGGGGTACCGGTATTTTGCGGGTCACCCTCTGAACCGTTCTCTTCCTCATTCGTTCCAGCCTGTTCGGATACGGCGGGCGAAATTTCCTCCTGCCGCTCCTGCTGCACGATGGCGCCGCTCTCCGGCGTATCCTCCGCCGCTCGCACGGGTGCGGGCAGGAGCGTCAGACACAGCGCCAGCGCCATGAACATACTCAATACTCGTTTTTTCATAAGATTCTCCTTTAGGATATATGTATAAGGTTTATATTCAGCCCGTTCAAGCACAGGCTCAGCTTTTATAGATCATCCGGAATGAGCCACAGCTTTTTTGCGGCTGTCCTGGCTTCCGCCCGGCGCTTCACGTCCAGCTTGTCGAGAATGTGGCTGACGTGGGTCTTCACCGTGGGCAGCTTCACGTCCATGATCTGCGCAATCTCGGCGTTGGACTTGTCCGCGCAGATGAGATGCAGAATTTGTAGCTCCGTGGGCGTCAGCTCCTCGCCGGGGGCAAGGCGGGGTTCGAGGAAATGCGGGTAGAACGCCGCCTGCATCCGCACCGCCGCCATTAACTGCTTATACCACTTTTTGTCGCCATCCCATTCCAGTGCCCCCAGCAGCGGCAGCACTGCCGTGCCGTATACGCTGACGGTGCGGATGAATCGGTACTCTGCCGCCGCGCCCAGCGCCGCCGTCAATCGCTCGCGCCACCGCTCATCCTTCTTGCGGCGCAGGGCGATGGCAGTCAGGACATTCAGGTGAATGCCGTCGATGATGCGGGCGCAGTTTTGAATGTACGGCTCCATGGGTGAGAGCGTCAGCAAAGCGGCGTCCGGGCGGTTCTGCATAATTTCCACCATTGCCTGCGTGAGATACTGGTAGCGCCGCATGACATTCAGGTGCGTTGGTTCGCAAGGGGCTTTTTCCCGGTACCACGCATCCGCCGCATCAAGGTCGCCGGTGTGCATGTCAATACGGCAGAGCATGGCGTCCATATTGGGCA